>DASZJC010000533.1:0-4073 GCA_035948495.1 Xanthobacteraceae bacterium
CGGTTCCTCGCCGACGGCAACGCCGACGTGGGCGTCGTCTACGCCAGCGACGCGGCGGCGCATCCGCGGGTCAAGGTGCTGGCCGCCCTCGACGCGGCAAGCCACCCGCCCATCGCCTATGTGGCGGCGGAAGCCGCCAACGCGGACGGCCAATCGGACAGCGAGGGCTTCCTCGATTTCCTCGCGACGCCCGATGCCAAGGCAGCGATCGCGGCGGCGGGACTCACGCCGGCCGAGGAATCCGCTGCGGCGCTGCATCAAGGCAAGCCGGGGAGCTCGCAATGACCGGCACGGACAAGACCTACGTGACGGTGCACCCGGGCGTGGTCCGCCTGACCCACTGGATCAACGCCGTCGCCACGGCGATCATGATCGGCAGCGGCTGGCGCATCTGGAACTCCTCCCCGATCTTCGATTTTTCGTTCCCGGTCGCCGTCACGATCGGCGGCGATCCGGCGCTGTCCCAGGACACGCACAACGAGCTCGGCCTCGCCGGCGCCCTGCAATGGCACTTCGCCGGCATGTGGCTCCTGGCGATCAACGGCCTCGTCTACGTCGCCTACGGAATATTGTCCGGGCACTTCCGCCATTCCTTCCTTCCGGTCGGGCCGTCCGCGTTCATCCGCGATGCGCTGGCGGCGTTGACGTTCCGGCTGCCGCACCGGCTCGGGGTCTACAATGCGGTGCAGAAGACGCTCTATCTCGGCGTGCTCGCGGCCGGCGTGCTGATGGTGCTCACCGGGCTCGCCATCTGGAAGCCCGGCCAGTTCCAGGAATTGGCATGGCTGTTCGGCGGCTTCGACACGGCGCGCCTGATCCACTTCCTCGGCATGTCGGCGATCGTGCTGTTTCTGCTCGTCCACATCGCCCTCGTCGTCATCGTGCCGAAGACGCTGCCGACCATGATCACCGGCCGCGCGCCGGCGCACGAGGCGGAGCCGGCGCTCGACCCGCTTCACGGGAGGCCCGCATGACCGCGCCCAGGGACTCCAAGGACGTGCTGCGGCAAGGCGCGGTGCGCGCGATCGAGCGCCGATCGTTCCTCAAGCAGGGGCTGAGCCTCGGCGCGCTCACCTTGTTCACCGGCTGCGACGTCACCGACCAGGATTCCGTGCAATACGCGCTCAACGCCGTGTCGCGCTGGAACGACCGGGTGCAGGCCGCGCTGTTCACCCACCGCCTGATGCCGACCTATCCGGAGAGCGCCGCCGTGAAGGACTTCCGCTTCAACGCCTATTACGGCGAGGACGCGGTGCCGAAGATCGACGGCGCGAGCTACAAGCTCGGCCTCTCCGGCCTGGTCGACAATCGCAAGCCGTGGACGCTCGACGAGCTTTACGCGCTGCCGCAGGCCTCGCAGGTCACCCGCCACGTGTGCGTCGAGGGCTGGAGCATGATCGGCAAGTGGGGCGGCGTGCCGTTCCGCACCTTCCTCGCGCGCATCGGCGCTGACCTGACGGCCAAATACGTCGGGTTCGAATGCGCCGACGGCTATTATTCCAGCATCGACATGGCTTCGGCGTTGCACCCGCAGACGCTGCTGACGTTCAAGATTTCCGACGAGATCCTGGCGCCGAAATACGGCTATCCGCTCAAGCTGCGCGTCCCGACCAAGCTCGGCTTCAAGAATCCGAAGTGGATCACCGCGATGTACGTGACCAACCGGTTTCCCGGCGGGTTCTGGGAGGACCGCGGGTACAACTGGTTCGGCGGCGTATAGGCGGCGACGGGGGCGGGCGTGGACGGCGAACACCGCCATGATCGCGCCGGCCGCTGCGCCATCGCCATCATGGCCAAGGCGCCCGACGCCGGCCGGGTGAAGACGCGGCTGTTGCCGGTGCTGCGGCCGGACGAAGCGCGCGAGCTGTCCGCCTGTTTCCTGCGCGACATGACGGACATGCTCGCCGCGGTCGGGCGGATCGCGGCCGTCGACGGCTACATCGCCTTTGCGCCGGCTGGAAGCGAGGCGAGCTTCGCACCGATGGTCGCGCCCGGAACGGCTTTCGTGCTCGCCGACGGCGCGATCGACGCGCCGGCCGGGGTGGTCGGCTTCGGGCGCTGCCTGCTGCAGGCGGCCGATGCGCTGTTCGCGCGCGGCTACGGCGCGGTCGGCCTGCTCAATTCCGACAGCCCGACCTTGCCGGCGCAATTGATCGCCGAAGCGGCGCGGCTGCTGGCGCAGCCGGGCGACCGCGCCGTGCTCGGACCGGCGACCGACGGCGGCTATTATCTCTTGGCGCTCAAGGCCCCGCACCCGGAGCTTTTCACCGACATCGACTGGAGCACCGAGCGCGTCGCCGCCCAGACCCGCGCCGCCGCGCACCGGCGCGGGCTGCCGCTCGCGGAGATCGCGCCGTGGTACGACGTCGACGACCCGACCTCGCTCAAGCAATTGCTGCGCGACCTCGACGCCGGCGGCGAGGCGCCGTCGACGGCGGCGTGGCTGGAGCGCAACGGCATCGCCCGGCGGCTTGCCCAGACGGAAAGCGCTGATCACACCACGGAACATTCTACCACCGCTCGCCGTTGAACTTTCACCGCATCGGCGCCCAGGAGCGGCCCCATGGTCGAACCATCCGCCGCACGCATTCCCCGGCTGCGCTGGGCCATCGGCGTCCTCTTGGGCGTCGGCGTCCTGGTCAACTATTTCGACCGCGTCAGCCTCTCGGTGGCGGCGCCGCAGTTGGAACGCGAGTTCGGCCTCACCGCCGATCACCTCGGCTGGCTGCTGAGCGGCTTCTTCTGGTCCTATGCGCTGCTGCAGATTCCCGTGGGGATGATCCTCGACCGATTCGGCGTCACCGCGGTCAACCGCATCAGCACGTTTCTTTGGTCGGTCACCTGCGGCGCCACCGCGTTCGCCACCGGCTTTGCGCACGTCTTCGCCGCCCGCATCGCGCTCGGCGTGGCCGAGGCGCCGGGCTTTCCGGCCAGCTCCAAGGCCACCGGCTATTGGTTCCCGCGCCGCGAGCGCGCGCTCGCGACCGCGATCTTCGACGCGGCGGCGAAGTTTTCCAACGTCATCGGCGTACCGCTGGTGGCGCTGGTGGTGGTGAATTTCGGCTGGCGCTGGGGCTTCGGCGTCACCGCGATCCTGAGCTTCGCCTATTTCCTCGCCTTCTTTGTTTTCTATCGCGATCCGAGCGCGCATCCGCGGCTGAGCGCCGAGGAGCGCGAGTACATTCGTGCCGGCGGCGCCACGCCGGAAGGCGCCTCCGACACCGGCGAGTTCGCCATGCTCGGCTACCTGCTGCGCAGCTGGAAGGTGTGGGGCCTGACCATCGGGTTTTCCGCCTACGGCTACTCGTTCTATCTGTTTCTCACTTGGCTTCCCGATTATCTCGTCAAGTCGATGCACATGGGCATCCTCAAGTCGGCCGGCTTCACCGCCATTCCCTGGACCTTCGCTACCATCGCCGACCTCCTCGTCGGCGGGTGGCTGATCGACCGCCTGATCGCACGCGGCCACGACGAGACGCTGGTGCGAAAGACCGTGCTGGTGAGCGGCATGGTGCTGGGCTTGGCTGTGATCGGCGCGACGTTCACCACCGATCCGCGCTGGGCGGTGGTGTGGATTTCGATCGCGCTGAGCGGTCTCGCCGCAGCCGCGCCGGTCGGCTGGTCGATCCCCTCGCTGATCGCGCCGCGCGGCGGCACCGCCACGATCGGCGGCATCATGAACTTCTTCAACAACCTGATGGGCGTGGTGGCGCCGCTCGTCACCGGCTACATCGTCGCGGCGACGCAGTCGTTCTCCGCCGCGTTCGCCGCCGCCGCGATCGTGCTCGTCATCGGCATCGCCGCCTATGTGTTCATGCTGGGCCGCCTCGACCCGATCGCGGAGCCGAGCACCAAGCGCTGATGTTTGTTTGTTCTGATCGCCTATCGTGAGTTATACCAGCCTTTGGAAGGGCTGACTCTTGGCCATCGACGCTGCGGTGTGATTCATTTCTGCCCGAATAGATTGATTCGGGAGAACAGGGATGAGCGCGGCGATCGAGGTTCGGGAAGACTTTGAGGCGGAAGAGCTTCGCTGCATGGCGCGAGCGGTGAAGGACGCCAACCAGGCGCGG
>DASZJC010000534.1:0-4177 GCA_035948495.1 Xanthobacteraceae bacterium
TCGAGCGGGAGCGAGCGGTGCGCATCGTCCGCATATTGCGGCAGGCCGGCCCACACCAGGCCGACCTTGCGGCCCGGCAGGTCGGCGAGCCGCTGCGACCAGGCCGCGGCCTGCCCGGCATCGGCGGCCAGATAGGGAACATCGGCCGGCACATCGACAAGCGACGTCCCAAGGATCCGCGGCAGGCTCAGCAACGGGCAGTGATAGTCCGTGCGCGGCAGCGCCTGGGTGGCGGGAAAATCGGCCAAGCGGGGGATGACTTCGAGATTTTTCGCCCCGAGACTTTGCCGCAGCAGGCGCAGCAGCGCCCGCGGCACCTCGAGATAGACCTTGCCGCAGCGCCGGGCGACGAGCGGCGCGTAGCGGCAGAACTGCAAGGTGTCGCCGAACCCCTGCTCGGCATGCAGCATGAGCGTGGCGTCGCGGATGTCCTCGCCGTTCCACGGCGGCTGGGGAAAATCCCGCGGCGGCGATTTCGGCGGGCGCGTGCGCCAGCGCCACTCGTATTCGGCAAAGCCTTCGGCGAAGCGGCCGCACCGCAGCAGGAGCACCGCGCGATTGCAATGCGCGGCCGGGTCCGCCGGATCGAGGCGGAGCGCCTCGTCCAACTGGGCGAAGGCCTCGTCGTAGCGCCCGAGCCGGCCAAGCTCGATGGCGATATTGTTGCGCGCATTGACGTATGCCGGATCGAGCCGCAGCGCCTGCCGGTAAGCCTCGATGGCGTCGTCGAGCCGCTCGAGACCGCCCAACGCGCGCGCGCGGTTGTAATGGGCCTGCGCCAAGCCCGGGTCGAGCCGCGCGGCCGTCTCGAAATGCGGCACCGCTTGCGCGAGCGCGCCCTGCTCGGCGAGCACGATGCCGAGATCGTTATGGGCGACGGCCGAGTTGGGATCGAGCCGCAGCGCCGCCTCGAGGCTGGCGCGCGCCTCGCCCGGGCGGCCGAGGGTGCGCAACACCATCCCGGTCAGGCCGTGCAGCGCGGCATCCTGCGGCCGGCGCGCCAGCGCGCGGCCGAGATGATGGAGCGCGACGTCGGCGTGGCCGGCCTGGCAGGCGAGGACGCCGAGGAGATGATGCCCGTCGGCGTTCTCGGGATCGGCGGTGAGCGCCTGCTCGCACAGCCGCGCGGCCGCGTCGAGATTGCGCGCGCGCTGCTGCTCCCACGCCTGCGCCAGCACTTCGGCGACGTCGGGCGTCACGCGGGTTGGTCCGGCCGCCGAGCGCGCGGGCCGCCGTCGATCAATTGAACACCGACTGATATTCCTGGCGCCCCGGGTCGGGCGTATGGATGGGATTGACGTAGAGCTGATAGACCGGCCCGCCTTCGATCTCGCAGTCGTACAAGCCCTCGGGCAGCACGTCGGCCTCCTTGGGGCCGGCGAAAATCAGCACGAACGGCCGTCGCTTCACCCATTTCGGCAGCCGCTTGCGGTCGCTCAGGATACGCTCGAGCAGCAGCGCGTAGCGCGTGCCCTTGAAGCGCACCGTCTTGCCCACGTGCGGCTTGAAGTCTTCCAGCTTGAGCGGCTCGTCCATTCATGCCTCGCCATTGCCTGACCAAGTCCGCAACTGTAGATTCCCCTAGTGCCGCGAACCCGAAGTTCGCACCACAATTGCCGCGAGTCCAGTTGCGAACTTCGGGTTCAAAGCGGCACTAGAATCATAGAGTTGCTAGTGCCGCGAACCCGAAGTTCGCATCACATCGCCGCAAGTACGGTTGTGAACTTCGGGTTCAAAAAGCGGCACTAGAATCATAGAGTTGCTAGTGTCCCTTTGATTCCGAAGTTCGCATCAGAGGGTCCAGCAAGGTTATGCGAACTTCGGAATCGGGACACTAGTGTCCTTCGATTCCGAAGTTCGCTTCGGAGCGCGCGGCAAACTCGGGCGAACTTCGGAATCGGGACACTAGCCGCCGCGACAATCCGCCGGAACCGGTTCATCATTCGCCCCATGAACGAAGAACGCCGCATCGTCGAGACCAAGCGCGGCCCGTTCGCGCTGCGGCCGGAGCGGCCGGACGACGACGACTTCCTGTTCCGCCTGTTCCGCGCCAACAACATCGACGTCCTGCACCTGATGGGACTGCCGGACGCCATGGTCGAGCAGCTGATCCGGTTTCAGTACCGCTCGCAGACGGCGACCTATCGGGCGATGTTCCCGGATGCGGCGTTCTCGATCATCGCATGGGACGGCGAAACCATCGGCCGCCTCATCGAGCACGACGAGCAGGACGTGGTCTATTTCGTCGACTTCGTGCTGGTGCCCGAGCGCCAATCCCAGGGGCTCGGCAGCGCGTTCATCCGCGCCGTCATGGACGAATGGGGGGCGCGCGGACGCGGCACGCGCGTCAAGATCCTGACCAACAACGACCCCTCGCTCAAGATGTGCCGCAAGCTCGGCATGGTGGAAAGCGAACCGGACAACATGGCCTACGTCGAGCTGCGCTGGTATCCGCCGTCGAGGCGCTGATCTAACCGTGGTTCGTCGCGGTCTCCGCCCCGAGTTCGTCCATCAGCGGCCCCAGCCACGCCCGGTACGGGCGCCAGCGCCCCACCGCGCTGCGATAGATCGGCTGGCGCACCTGCGATGCGCTCGAGGTGTGCACCTGCCGCTTCGTCTCGTAAAACCGCAGGCAAGCATCGTCCCATTCAAGCCCGCAATAGGCCACGATGCGGCGCGCTTGCTGCTCGACGGCGTCCACCACCTTCTCATAATCCACCTCGAGCATCGCGCCCGGCGGCAGCGCCGCGCGCCAGTGCGTCATGAGCGCTTCGTAGCCGCGGTAATAGCGGCCGAGCTCGCCTAGGTCGTAGGAAAACTGCTGCTCGTCGCCGAACAACCGCGCGAAGCAGGACAAGCACGTGTCGAGCGGATTGCGCCGTGCATGAATGATGCGCGCGTTCGGCAGAGCGAGGTTCAGCAGCCCGAGGTGCAAAAAATTTCCCGGCATCTTGTCGGTGATGCGCTCGGCCGCGGGCGCCCGCCGTCGCAGGCGGGCCGCGTAGGCCGCGCCGATGCGCCCCAACACTTCGCCGGGCATCTCACGCAGGCATTCGGGGTAAGCCGTCGGCACGCCGGCGAGGTCGCAGTGGGCGGCGATAACCTGGCCGAGATCGCGCAGCTCGCCGGCGCCGAAGACCTTCGGATGGCTCGCCAGTATCTGCTCGATCAGCGTGGTGCCGGAGCGCGGCATGCCGACGATGAGCACCGGCACGGCCGAGGGGTCGCCGGCCCCCTGCTTGCTGCGCAGCAGCTCGGATGTGAAGACGCCGCGAATGCGATCGAACAGGCCGTGCATCCTGTTCTCGTCGTAATCGATCTGGCGCCGCTTCGTGCCGTTTCCCCGCAGCAGATGGCGGAACGACCGCTCATGCAGGCCAAGGTCGGCAGAGGCTTTGCCCAACGCGAAATCCAATTGCATCTGCTCCTGGGGATCGCTCGCCTCGATGCGCTCGGCCAGCCGTTCCATCGCGGCCAGAACGGGATCGCCCGGCGTGAACCGGTGCAGGTCGGCAAGCCCGAAATACGCCGAGACCATTTGCGGATTGCTGCTCAGCGCCGCCGCATAAGCCGCGCGCGCCTCGTCAAGCCGGCCGAGTTCCTTGAGCACGTTCGCCAGATTGGCGTGCCCATGGGCAACTCCGGGCGCCACCTCGATGGCCTTGCGATGGTAGAGGATCGCCTCCTCCGCACGGCCCTGCTCGAAGGCGATGACGCCCAGCACGTTCAGAGCCTCGGAATGGGCCGGATCCAGCGCGAGGGCCCGTTCGCACGCGGCCTTGGCCTGGTCATATTGCTTGCGCTTCGACATGACCGAGGCGAGGAGCACGAACGTCTGGGCATTGGCGGGATCGAATTGCGCCGACCGGAACAGCAGTGACTGCGCCTCGTCCAGGCGCTGTTGCGGTATGAGGCAGAGGGCGAGATTGTTAAGAACCCCGGGGTGCTGCGGCTTGAGCGCCAGCGCCTGCCGACAGTGCGTTTCGGCCTCGGCATGGCGCCGCATCAAGCGCAAGACCGTGCCCAGGTTGTTGTGCCCGTCGGCATATTCCGGCTTGAGCGCGATGGCGCGCCGATGCGCCTCGGCCGCTTGCGCGAACTCGCCTTCCGCCTGCAGGGCGTTGCCGAGATTGCTGTGCACCTCGGCAAGATCGGGCGCCAGCGCGATGGCGCGCCG
>DASZJC010000535.1:0-4888 GCA_035948495.1 Xanthobacteraceae bacterium
CGTCTGCCGCTCGTGTATTGCTACACGCGCTCGACTTGCATGTGTTAGGCCTGCCGCCAGCGTTCGCTCTGAGCCAGGATCAAACTCTCAAGTTGGATGAGAACTTTTCCCGGCTGGTCACTACGTTTGACGAGGTCCCACCGCATCACCCGCGCGATTGCTCGCACGAATGACTGGTGTTGACCTGAAACGTGTACCGCCGAAGTCTCGTCCGGCCGCCGCCCGCCCCGGGTTGCCCCGCAGCAAAGCAGACGGCCCGCAAGGACTCCGCCGTCCACGTTTCTCTTTCTTCCGATTCACCTGTCAAACAGCGTGGGACCGGCTGGCCCCGCCCTCCGAAGCCCGGAGAGCCATCGAAGCCCCTGCTTCCGACCGAAATCGGACGCCGGGTCCGCGTATTGAAGACGCGTTCAGTGAGGAGCTTCGCAGGCGCGCCAACACGCCGAGGCGGACGGCGCACCGTGAACCGCGTATATAGTCCGCGGCCTTAACCCTTGTCAACAGCGCCGACGGACTGCTTCGGCAATTTATGCCGCGCGCATCCGAATGGCTGAGTCCCGGCGAGCGCATGCCGCTTGCGCTGCACCATGGAGCAGCGCGAGGGTATCGGCGGCCGCGGTAAAGCACCATACCCACGGCAATTCTCGCCGCAGTCGTTGCGCTGCCACGATGCCGCCCGGCGGTAGTAGCGCCGCACTGCGGCCACATTCCTGCGACCTTCTTGCGCCGACGGGGATTTGCAGGGCCGGCGCGCGCGGACGCAGCGACGCCGTGCTCTTGTGTTGACGGAGGCAATTCGGGACGGCATCGCGCGGCGGCTCGGAATGGGCAGTCCGGGGCCGAGCAGTGTCGGGAAGCTCTCGCGGCGCAACGCTACGGGTGCAGGGGACGCAATCTTGGACCACGGCAAAGCGCGCGGCTCCCGAAGGGTGAAAGCCGCGCCCGAACCGATTGATATCGGCGACGACCCGCCGTTGTTCGTCGACGGCGAGCCGAGCGACATCATCGATCGGCGTCGCGTGTCGGTCCAGTGGTTCAGCGGAACGGTGCTGACCGGGTTGTGCGGCGCCGCCCTGATGGCCGGTGCCGTGTACGCCTCGCTCGACGGGGAAGCCTATTTTGCCGCCGGCCCGGAGCGGGTCGAGACCGCCTTGCGCGGAACCTTCGGCGGCTTCGGCGCGCGCGCGGCCGCGAGCGCGCGCAAGAGCGACAAGCTGCCGCTTGCCGGCGAGATCAGCTCCGCCCGCCACGTCGTGCGCGTGTCCACCACCGTGCGCGCGGGCGACCACGAGGTGGTGCGGGTGCGCCCGTACATCCGGGTCGCCGCGAACCTGTCGCTGACGACGTCCGACCTCTCCGCCAACATCCCGCCGTTCAATCCCCAGCGCCTGCTGGCGGAATCCGCGGGCGGCACCGCGGTTCCGGCCGAGGACGCGCCGGGCGCGGAGCCGGATCCCGAGGTCTCCTTCGTCACCCGCGACCTCGTCCAGGTGCTGCCGCACGCCAAGGTCGCCGCGCTGGTGCCGATCGAGGATGTCGTTGCGCGGGTGCGCGATGCCGCCACCTGGGCGGGAGGCGCCGCGGCGCGCCCGACGCTTGCCAGCCTTCCGACCGGCCCCACGCTGGGCTATGCGGCCGAGCGCACGGCGGATCCTTACGCCGGCTTCGAAGCCCGCATCGTCCCGGAAAACGTCACCCTGTTCCCGAAGACCGCCACCCAGGCGACCGGCGGCAATTCCTGGAACGAACGGGTCGCGGTGGTGAAGAAGGGCGATTCGGTCGCCTCGATCCTGCGCGATCTCGGCGCGACCCCTGACGAAATCAAAGGTTTCGTCGGCGCGCTCGGGCCGCGCGGCCGCGACGGCGGAGTGAAGGAAGGCCAAAAGCTGCGCATCCTGCTGTCGCCCTCGGGAGTTGCCCAACGCCTGCAGCCGGTTCGGGTGATGGTGGTCGGCGATACTGCGATCGAAGCGGTCGCCGCGCAGTCCGATACGGGCAAGTACGTGGCGGTCGACGTCCAGCAGATGGGCGGCGAAGTGCAGGAGGCGGAGGAGGACGACGAGAACGACGCCAGCGCCGTGCGTCTCTACCAGAGCCTCTACGAAACCGGCCTGCGCAACCAGGTTCCGCGGCCGGTGATCGACGATCTCGTCCGCGTCTATTCCTACGACGTCGACTTCCAGCGCCGGACCCAGCCGGGCGACTCGTTCGAGGTGTTCTACGCCGGCGAGGACGACCCGACGGCAGACGCCAAGAGCGAAGTGCTGTTTGCCGCGCTCACCGTGGGGGGCGAAGCCAAGAAATACTATCGGTATCAAACCGCCGACGACGGCACCGTCGACTATTACGACGAGACCGGCAAAAGCGCGAAGAAGTTCCTCGTGCGCAAGCCGGTCATCATCGGCATCATGCGCTCGGGCTTCGGATTCCGTAAGCATCCGATCCTCGGTTATTTGAAGATGCACACCGGCGTCGATTGGGCGGCGCCGAACGGCACCCCGATCTACGCGTCCGGCAACGGCGTCGTCGAAAAGGCGGGATGGGAATCCGGCTACGGCAAATACGTGCGGCTGCGCCACACCAACGGTTACGAAACCGCCTACGGGCACATGTCCGGGTTCGCGCGCGGCGTCCAGCCGGGGGTGCGCGTGCGCCAGGGGCAGGTCATCGGTTACGTCGGCTCGACCGGGCTCTCGACCGGCGCGCATCTGCACTACGAGATCATGGTCAACGGCCACTTCGTCGACCCGATGCGCATCAAGCTGCCGCGCGGTCGCGTGCTCGACGGACCGCTGCTGGCCGGCTTCGAGCGCGAGCGCGAGCGCATCGACGGCATCATGGCGCGCACGCAGAACCGCGGGCCGGCGCTGCGCGCCGCCGAAGCCGAGCGGCGGTAGAGCGGATCGCCTACGCCGCGACGGCGGCCGGCGCCTCGCCGTTGAAGACGAGGCCGTGCGGCCCGACCCCGATCTTTACCCGCTCGCCGTCCTTGATGCGGCCGGACAGGATCATTTCCGCAAGCGGGTCCTGCACGGATTTTTGGATCACGCGCTTGAGCGGCCGCGCCCCGTAGGCGGGATCCCAACCCTTGTCGGCGAGCCAGTCACGCGCGGCCGGGTCGAGCGTCACCGCGATCTTGCGCTCCTCCAGCAGCTTCGCCAGATGCTGCATCTGAATGTCGACGATCCGGCTCATGTCGGCGCGCTTGAGCCGATGGAATAGGATGATCTCGTCGACGCGGTTGAGGAACTCGGGCCGGAAGCTCGCCCGCACCACCGCCATCACCTCCTCGCGCACCGCATCGGTGTCCTGGCCGTCCGGCTGGTTCACCAGATATTCGGCGCCGAGGTTCGACGTCATCGCGATCAGCGTGTTGCGGAAGTCGACGGTGTGACCCTGCCCGTCGGTGAGGCGCCCGTCGTCGAGGACCTGCAGCAGCACGTTGAAGACGTCCGGATGCGCCTTCTCGATCTCGTCGAACAGGATGACCTGATATGGCCGCCGCCGCACCGCCTCGGTGAGCGCCCCGCCCTCCTCGTAGCCGACGTAGCCGGGCGGCGCCCCGATCAGGCGCGCGACCGAGTGCCGCTCCATGTACTCCGACATGTCGAGGCGGATCAGCGCGTTCTCGTCGTCGAACAGGAACTCGGCGAGCGCCTTGGTGAGTTCGGTCTTGCCGACGCCGGTGGGCCCGAGGAAAATGAACGATCCGATCGGCCGGCGCGGATCCTGCAGCCCGGCGCGGGCCCGGCGCACGGCCGTCGACACCGCCTGCACGGCCTCCTTCTGGCCGACCACGCGCTTGCCGATCTGCTCCTCCATGCGCAAAAGCTTTTCCTTCTCGCCTTCGAGCATGCGGTCGACGGGAATGCCGGTCCAGCGCGAGACGACCTGGGCGATGTGGTTCGGCGTCACCGCCTCCTCGACCATCGCCCCCTTGCCCTCGGAAGCCTCCATCTCCTTGAGGCGCTTCTCGATCTCCGGAATGCGGCCGTAGGCGAGCTCGCCGGCGCGCTGGTACTCGCCGCGCCGCTGCGCATTGGCAAGCTCCACGCGCAGCTGGTCGAGCTCGTTCTTGAGCTTCTGGGCGCCCGAAAGCTTCTCCTTCTCCGACTTCCAGCGCGCGGTCAGGTCGGCGGATTTCTTCTCCAGGGCGACAAGCTCGGTTTCGAGCACGGTCAAGCGGGACCGCGAGCCGGGATCGCGCTCCTTCTTCAGCGCCTCCTGTTCGATCTTGAGCCTGATGACCTCGCGATCGACCGTGTCGAGTTCCTCAGGCTTCGAGTCGACCTGCATCTTCAGCCGCGCCGCCGCTTCGTCGACCAGGTCGATCGCCTTGTCAGGGAGGAAGCGGTCGGTGATGTAGCGGTGCGACAGCGTCGCCGCCGCGACCAGCGCGCCGTCGGTAATACGCACGCCGTGATGCGCCTCGTACTTGTCCTTGAGGCCGCGCAGGATGGAGATCGTGTCCTCGACGCTCGGCTCGTCGACATAGACCGGCTGAAAGCGGCGGGCGAGCGCGGCGTCCTTCTCGACGTGCTTCTTGTACTCGTCGAGCGTGGTGGCGCCGATGCAATGCAGCTCGCCGCGCGCCAGCGCCGGCTTGAGCAGGTTCGAGGCGTCCATGGCGCCGTCGGCCTTGCCGGCGCCGATGATGGTATGCATCTCGTCGATGAACAGGATGTAGGCGCCGGCCGAGGACGTCACTTCCTGCAGCACAGCCTTGAGCCGTTCCTCGAACTCGCCGCGATACTTGGCTCCGGCGATCATCGCGCCCATGTCGAGCGAGAGCAGCTTCTTGTCCTCGAGGCTTTCCGGAACGTCGCCGTTGACGATGCGCAGCGCGAGACCCTCGACGATCGCGGTCTTGCCGACTCCGGGCTCGCCG
>DASZJC010000536.1:0-16229 GCA_035948495.1 Xanthobacteraceae bacterium
GGCAATTACGCCAAAGGATCCGCGATCGAAGGATTGGACGAGGCCGCGCAGATCGAGGGCGTGCAGATCTTCCACGCCGGGACGCGCGCCGAAGGCGGACGCATCCTCGCCAATGGCGGGCGCGTGCTCAACGTGTGCGCACTCGGCCGCACGGTCGCCGACGCGCAGGCGCGCGCCTACGCGGCGGTCGAGCGCATCCGCTGGCCCGAGGGCTTCTGCCGCCGCGACATCGGCTGGCGCGCGGTGGAGCGGGAGCGCACGTTGCGATGACGCGCAAGCGAACGGTCAGCCTGCGCGACGCGCGGCGCGAGGAGGTCCCGCTGATCGTGGCGATGCTGGCCGACGATGCGCTCGGAGCGACGCGCGACCAGGCGGTCGACCCGCTGCCGACCGCATACTACGAGGCGTTCGACACCATTGCGGCGAGCCCCGACAATCGCCTGCTGATCGCCGAGCTTGAAGGCGAGGCGGTCGGGACCCTGCAGATCACCTTCATCCCCGGCCTGGGCAGGGTCGGCGCGACCAAAATGCTGATCGAGGAGGTGCGCGTCGTAAGCCCGCGCCGCGGCACCGGCCTCGGCCGCCAGATGGTCGCCGCCGCGGTCGCGCTCGCCCGCGCCCGCCGTTGCAAGAGCGTGGAGCTGGCCTCGCACCGCACCCGCACCGAGGCGCACCGCTTCTACGCGCGGCTCGGCTTCGTCGCCTCCCATGTAGGCATGAAGCTCGCGCTCGATTAAGAATCGCAGCGTCGTAGCCCGGATGGACCGAAGCGCAATCCGGGAACGGCCCGACCCGCATTCCGCTTCGCTCCATGCGGGCTACGGATGCCTATGAGACACGCGATGGCGCAGATCGATCGTCAGGCGGCGTTTACCGGCACCAAGGAAGTGGCCGAAGCGCTCAAGTTTCCGGTGGCGCCGCTTGAAGCCCATCTCGCCGGCAAGGTCGCGGGCTTCGCCGGGCCGCTCACGGTGCGCCAGTTCAAGGGCGGCCAGTCGAACCCGACCTATCTGTTGGAGACGCCGCATCGCCGCTATGTGCTGCGGCGCAAGCCGCCCGGCAAGCTCCTGCCGTCGGCGCACGCGGTCGACCGCGAGTTTCGCGCCATCAGCGGGCTTTATCCGCAGGGCTTTCCGGTCGCCGAGCCGGTCCTCTATTGCGACGATGCGAGCCTGATCGGCACCGCGTTCTACGTCATGGGCTTCGTCGACGGGCGGGTGTTCTGGGAGCCGGACATGCCGCGCTCGCACCCGGCCGAGCGCGCCGCCGTCTACGACGCCATGAATGCGACCCTGGCGCGGCTGCACGGCTTCGAGCCGGCGGCGATCGGCCTCGGCGCGTTCGGCCGCGGCGAGAACTACGTCGCCCGCCAGGTCGACCGCTGGTCGAAGCAGTACCGCGCGTCGGAGACCGAGAAGGTCGAGGACATGGAACGGCTGATGGCGTGGTTGCCGGCCAACCTGCCGCCGCCCGGACCGGTGCGCGTCGTGCATGGCGACTATCGGCTCGACAACATGATCCTCGCGCCCAACGCGCCGCGCATCCTGGCGGTGCTCGATTGGGAACTCTCGACGCTCGGCGACCCGCTCGCGGATTTCTCCTATCACCTGATGCAGTGGGACATGCCGTCGACGGATTCGAACGCCGGCACCGGCACCTTGGTCGGGCGCGATCTTGCCGCCCTCGGCATCCCGACGCGCGACGCCTATGTCGAGGCCTACGCGGCGCGCACCGGCCTCGACCCGCGGCCCCATCTCCCGGTCTACCTTGCCTACAATTTCTTCCGTCTCACCGCGATCCTGCAGGGCATCGTCGGCCGGGTGCGCGACGGCACGGCCACCAGCGAGTACGCTCCCACCCGCGCGCAGATGGTGCGGCCGCTCGCCGCCAAGGCGTGGGAGTTCGCCCGCGCGGCCGGGGCAAGGTGAACCCTCCCGGACGTACCAATGCCGGGCGCAAGACGTTCGCGCTTGCGCTCGGCGGCGGCGGCGCGCGCGGGCTTGCCCATGTGGTCGTCATGGAGGCGCTCGACGAAATCGGGCTGCGGCCGGTCGCCATCGCCGGCTGTTCGATCGGAGCGGCAATCGCGGCCGCCTATGCGGCCGGCATGTCCGGCAAGGCGATCCGGCGGCACGTGATCTCGCTGGCGCACGCGCGCGGCGAGACGATCGCCCGGCTGTTCGGTGCGCGCGCAATCACTCTCTCGAGCATGATCGCCGCCCCGTTCGGCAACCCGGTGCTGCTCGATGCGGAAAAGCTTTGCGCCGCATTCCTGCCCGCGGCCGTGCCGGACGACTTCGCGCAGCTTGGCATTCCGCTCATCGTGCCGGCGACCGATCTTTATGGCCGCGCCGAGGTGGCGTTTGCGGCGGGGCCGCTCAAGCCGGCGATTGCCGCCTCCATGGCGGTGCCGGGGCTGGTGCGGCCGGTCGAGCATGACGGCCGGGTGCTGGTCGACGGCGCCGCCGTCGACCCGCTGCCGTTCGAGCATCTGCGCGGGCGCGCCGACGTCATCCTCGCCGTCGACACCACCGTCGGCCCGATCGCGCCGCGCGGCATTCCCGATCCGTGGGAAAACCTGTTCGCGACCCTTCAGGTCATGAGCCACACGATCGTCGCCGAGAAGCTCAAGCGCGGCGCCCCCGACATTTTGCTCCGGCCCGATCTCGCCGCGTTCCGCCTGCTCGACTTCTTCCACGCGAGCGCAATCCTGCGCGCCGCCGAGCCGCTCAAGGCGCAGGTGAAGGAGCGGCTGGCGGCGCTGATCGAGCCGGAGAAAATGTAGCCCGCATGAGCGAAGCGAAATGCGGGATTGCTTCGCATCCGTCGCCGCCTTCGCGGGGACCTCGCGTAGTCCGCGACGGATGCGCATGAAGTCCCCGGATTTCGCGCTTCGCGCTCATCCGGGCTACGGCCTATCGCCGCTCTTTGAAAAAATCCTTGAGCAGCTTCGCGGCTTCCGCTTCGCCGATGCCGCCGTAGACTTCGGGTCGGTGGTGGCAGGTCGGCGACGCAAAAAGCTGCACGCCGCTGTCGACCGCGCCGCCCTTCGCGTCCGTCGCCCCGTAATAGAGCCGGCGGATGCGCGCGAACGAGATCGCCGCCGCGCACATCGGGCACGGCTCGAGCGTCACGTAGAGATCGCAATCGCGAAGCCGCTCGGTGCCGATCGCCGCCGCGGCCGCGCGGATCGCCAGCATCTCGGCGTGCGCCGTGGGGTCGCGGTCAAGGAGCGTGCGGTTGAAGGCCCGCGCGATCACCCCGCCGTCGCGCACGATGACGCAACCGATCGGCACCTCGCCGGCGGCGACCGCCGCGCGCGCTTGCGCCAGGGCCTCATCCATGAAGGAAACGGGCATGCTCGTACGGGCCAGCCGGGTCTGCTATCAGGCGCGACCTTATCGACGACTTGAGCCATGACCCGCAAGCGCGACAGACGCCCTCGTCCGCCTGGAAGACGATCCCCGTCGGGGCAGGATGCTGACCATCCGACCTCTCCCCTCCGGGGAGAGGTGAAGGAGCGTGTCGCCAAGGCGATCGCGCGGGCGGGCCTCGCCTCGCGCCGCGCGGCGGAAGCGTGGATCGCCGCCGGGCGCGTCGCCATCAACGGCACGACCATCGCGTCGCCCGCCGTCAACGTCGGCGCCGCCGACCGCGTCAGCGTCGACGGCAAGCCACTGCCGGCGCGCGAGCGCACGCGGCTCTTCCTCTATCACAAGCCGCGCGGCCTCTTGACGACCAACGCCGACGCGCGCGGACGGCCGACCATCTTCGCCGCGCTGCCCAAGCACCTGCCGCGGGTGGTGAGCGTCGGCCGGCTCGATCTCAACAGCGAAGGCCTGCTGCTGCTCACCAACGACGGCGGCCTCGCGCGGGTGCTCGAGCTGCCCTCGACCGGCTGGCTGCGCCGTTATCGCGTGCGCGCCCACGGCAGCATCACGCAAGAAGCGCTCGACCGCCTGCGCTCCGGCATCACCGTCGGCGGCATCCGTTATGGATCGATCGAGGCGACGCTCGACCGCACCCAAGGCGCCAACGTCTGGCTCACCTTTGCGATGCGCGAAGGCAAGAACCGCGAGGTGCGCAACGTGCTCGGCGCGCTCGGGCTTCAGGTCAATCGGCTGATCCGCGTGTCGTATGGGCCGTTCCAGCTGGGCGAACTGGCCGAGGGCGCGGTCGAGGAAGTGCGCACGCGCACGCTGCGCGACCAGCTCGGCGAACGGCTGGCGGCCCTTGCCGGCGCGGATTTCGCGGCGCAGCCCCCTCTTCCCGCTAGCCGGGTTCGTAACGAGCGCCCGCGCTGATGCGTATCGTCGGCGGACGCCTGCGCGGGCGCGCGCTTGCCGGCCCGAAGTCGCCGGCGATCCGGCCGACCGCCGACCGCCTGCGCGAAGCGCTGTTCAACATCCTGGCGCATGCCTATGGCGATCCGGTCAGCGGGGCGCGGGTGCTCGACCTCTTCGCCGGCAGCGGCGCGCTCGGCCTCGAAGCCTTATCGCGCGGAGCGGCGTTTGCTTTGTTCGTCGACGACGGCGCGGAGGCGCGCGCCCTCATTCGCGCCAACGTCGAAGCGCTCGGCCTCGGCGGGGTTACCCGCGTGTTCCGCCGCGACGCCACCCGGCTCGGCCCTGCTCATCCGGTCGAGCCGTTCGGCCTCGTGTTCGCCGATCCGCCGTATGGCCATGGCTACGCCGAGAAGGCGCTCGCGTCCGCGCGCGACGGCGGCTGGCTGGTGCCGGGGGCATTGATCGTCGTCGAAGAGGCCGTCGACGCGAAGTTCGCCGCGCCCGAAGGTTTCGCGGAAACCGAGCGGCGCGCCTACGACGACACCAATGTGATCTTCTTGCGATACCCCGAGCAGGCCCCCGGTCACTGAACAAATTGTTGCTCTTGCATGAACCGCTCCACGATCTTGAGCCAAGGTTCAAGGATCTGTTCGCGGCGGACAAACATGCGATTGTGGCGCATAAGTCGGCGCTGAATGATGACCCGGCCAAAATGGATGTTGAGTGCACCAGGCGCGACCTGCTTGCGTTTGGCAACCGTACGACCAGCGTTAACCTCGCCGACCATTTCCGCCTGAAATTGACGAAGAAAAATGAGGTCTTGAATGCCGAACTCAACGACGCTTTGCGAGCGAAAGAACACATTCATCTGAAACTCGTCTTCATGCAGCAAGAAGCTCCCTGAGATCAGACAGGGCACATAGCCGGGTCTTAGGCGTTGCTCAAGATCACTCGGCTTAAACACGCTAAAAACAAGCCCCCCTGATGCGGGCTCTTCATGAGCGATTTGCGTAATATTGCGTATTTGGCTCCGTTTCTGACTACCGTACTTCCGAAGCCGAAGAATGTAGCTCGGTTTGGTGATGCTGTGATATTGGGATTGATAGGCTTTCGCTGCGCGACGATCACCGAACGCGATCAACTGAGGGAATCGATCACCCAAACGCTGCTTCAAGGCCAACAAGCGATCGAGGCAATTGTCGCGATAGGGAAGAGAGCAAAATAGCGGAGCAACTTGCCATGATCCGTCATAGCCCGACTTGCTTTCCGTGCAGAGCAGCACTGCAAAAAACAACAGGGAGACCTCGTCGCGGATATCAAGGTTTTTCATAGAAAGTTCCGGACCAGAACCCAGTAGGTAATTATCACTTCAATGCCAGTGAACAATGCGAGATACGACAAGAGCCAGCGAAGCTGCGACAGCGATTCGCTTTTGTAACGCTGAAGCACCTGCAAGATGAACAGCTGCTCAAGATCCTCCCTCATAGACTCACCAACTTTGAGGTTCTCGGAGATGCGGTCAAAAAAAGTCTTTCGTTCTTCAAGTACGGCCTGCGCTTGTGACAATAAGCTTTCCCCACCTGAAATCCACGTGCTGTGGGCCGGAAGGTTATAACGATAGTACCAAAAGCGTATGTCTGATACCGAGCGATAGGGTCGATCTTTGTCGAGCTCGGAGTTGTAGAGCCACGCCGACCATGTGATCGAAATAACAGAGAGAACGATGAATCCAAAGAGGCACGCAAAAATATCCGAATACTGAGAATTTAGGCTCTTTTGAACTACGAGGCCGGTGACGGTTAGCGAGATGGTCAAGATCGCGAACGATATAGTCATTGTCTGTTGAAAGACCCGCGACCGCTGATCTTCATACCAATCATGACGACGAATCGCGTAGTCGATCGCCCGAAACAACTTCTCTTTAGTGTAAGCAAAAGGGTCATTAGAGGATTGATTCATCAGAATTTGTTGGAGAATTTTAATCTCGCTTGCTCGCGCATTCGCCGACTTTTCTCTGACCTTCTCTCGCTCCGCGATATTTTTACCCAGCTTCTTGGCAGTCCGCCAAACCCCCTTCGGGGCGAAAAATAAAAGTCCAAGAAAAACGACAATAACCAAGACTTGCCCGGAGGTAACGTTTAACAGTGGACACATGGGAACGTTATCCTTTTAAGCTGCTACTTCCCCGAATCAGCGACTGCCAAAGCTCAAACCAGTAACTAGAATATCAGTCCGCACGGCATCTTAGAAGCGTGTAATCGGGCGCGGCGGGCACGCACACTGCAGCTGGCGGGCGACGACGATTGAAAGACTCACCGCCGTCCGAACAAACGCTCGATGTCGGCGAGCTTGAGTTCGATGTAGGTCGGCCGGCCGTGGTTGCACTGGCCGGAATTGGGCGTTTCCTCCATCTCGCGCAGCAGCGCGTTCATCTCGTCGGGCTTGAGCCGCCGGCCCGCCCGCACCGAGCCGTGGCAGGCCATGCGCGAGGCGACCGCGAGCACGCGGCGCTCGAGCGGCAAGGTCTCGTCCCATTCGGCCAGATGCTCGGCGAGGTCGCGCACCAGCGCGCACGCATCGATCTCGCCGAGCAGCGCCGGGGTCTCGCGCACCGCGACCGCGCCCGGCCCGAACGGCTCGATCGCCAGGCCGTAGCGCGCCAACTCCGCGGCGCGCGCGGTGAGCGCCTCGACGTCGGTTTCGTCAAGCTCGACGATCTCGGGGATGAGCAGGATCTGACGGGCAACGCCGCTGGCGGCGAGGCTTGCCTTCATGCGCTCGTAGACCAGGCGCTCGTGGGCGGCGTGTTGGTCGACGATGACGATGCCGTCGCGCGTTTGCGCGACGATATAGGTCTCGTGCACCTGGGCCCGGGCAGCCCCCAGCGGCCGGTCGACGAGATCGGGCGCCGGCTCGATCGATTGCGCGCGCGCGTCGGCGGTGGGCCCGCCGGTGGCGAAGGCCCCTTGCGCGGCCTCGGCAAAGCCGGCGACCGCCGCGCCTCCCCGCCCGAGCGGCCGCGCCGGCGAGCGCGTCCAGTCCCAGCCGCCGGGCCGCGGCGCGGAGCCAGGACGCAACGCGGTGATGGTCGCGCCTCCGCCGGTCGTTGCCGCGCGCCGCGTCTCGCGCGCCAGCGCGTCCTGCAGGGCGCGCACCATCAGCGAACGCACCAGCCCGGGCTCGCGAAACCGTACCTCGGTCTTGGCCGGATGCACGTTCACGTCAACTTCGCGCGAGTCGATGGTCACGAACAGCGCAACGATCGGATGGCGGTCGCGCGGCAGGTAGTCGGCGTAGGCCGCGCGCACGGCGCCGACCAGCAACTTGTCGCGCACCGGCCGGTCGTTGACGAAGAGATATTGGCCGAGCGCGTTGGCGCGGGTGAGCGTCGGCAACGCCGCGAAGCCTTCGATCCTCAGCCCGTCGCGGCCGCCCACGATTTCGAGCGCGTTGCCGCGGAACTCCGGCCCCAGCACGTCGACGAGGCGCGCCAGCCGGCCGACCGCGCCCGGCATCGCTGCCGCCCAGGCGACCGGCGCGCGCTCCTCGAGCGCGAGCGAGAACGCCACGTCCGGGCGGCTCATGGCGAGGCGGCGCACCATCTCGCGCAACGCCTCGGCTTCGGCGCGGTCGCTCTTGAGGAATTTGAGCCGTGCCGGCGTGGCGTAGAACAGGTCACGCACCTCGACCCGCGTGCCTTCGCCGAGCGCCGCCGGCTTGACCGCGGACTTGGCGCCGCCCTCGACCAGGATCGACCAGGCGTTGGGCTCGCCGGCGTGGCGCGTCGTGATGGCAAGCCGCGCCACCGCGCCGATCGAGGGCAACGCCTCGCCGCGGAATCCCAAGGTGCGGATCGCCAGGAGGTCGTCACCCACGAGTTTCGAGGTGGCGTGGCGCTCGACCGCGAGCGCCAAATCCTCGCGCGTCATGCCCTCCCCGTCGTCGCTGACGCGAATGAGGCGCCGGCCGCCGCCGTCCGCCACGATCTCGATGCGCCGGGCGCCGGCGTCGAGCGCGTTCTCGATCAGCTCCTTGACCACGCTTGCCGGGCGCTCGACCACCTCCCCGGCGGCGATGCGGTTGACGACGGCTTCGGTGAGCTGGCGAACGGGCATGGCGCGCCTGCGAGTCGGGTGCCGCCAATCTACATCAGTCTTCCGCCGACGGCCGGGCGGCGCGCAGGCGCTTGACCCCGGCGCGGCGTTTCTTCGTCTCCAGGCGCGCGCGGCGCGCGCGCGCCGGCGGGCGGGTCGGGCGGCGCGGGGTGGGCGCCACTGCGGCGCGGCGGATCAGGTCGATCAAGCGCGCCCGCGCATCGTCGCGGTTGCGTGCCTGGGTGCGGTGGCGCTGCGCGGTGATCACCAGCACGCCCTCGCCCGTCAGGCGCCGACCGGCCAGCCGCGCGAGGCGGACGCGCAGGTCCGGCGGCAGCGCCGAGCGCGCGACGTCGAAGCGAAGCTGCACCGCGGTCGCGAGCTTGTTGACGTTCTGCCCGCCCGGCCCGGAAGCGCGGATGAAGCTTTCCTCGATCTCCCGCTCGTCGATCGCGATGGTGCCGGAGATGCGGATCATGGCGCAAGCTTACACCAGCGCCGCCGCGAGCGCCGCCGCGCCGGCCATCAAGACGCCGAAAAACGAATCCAAAGATGTCTCAGCCGCCCGAGCCGGAGGCGGTGGCGTCTTTCGAGATCACGCCCTGCGGCCGGCCCACCACGGTGACCAGCATCTTGCCGTCGAGCAGGCGTTTGGCCACGCGCTGCGCATCGGCGGGCGTCACCGCATTGATCAGGTCGTTGCGCTTGTCGATGTAATCGATGCCGAGGTTGTCGAGCTGGATCTGCACGAGCTGCGCGGCGATCTTGCTCGAAGTATCGAAGTACAATCCATAGGAGCCCGTGAGGAAAGACTTGGTCTTGGCCAGCTCTTGCTCGGTCGGCCCGGTCTCGGCGAGGCCGCGGATCTCGTGGTCGATGATGTCGAGCGTGTCGGCGGTACGGTCGGCGCGGGTGGCCGTGCTGCCGGTGATCAGCTCGGCGTGGGCAAGCGGCACCAGGCCGGTCGACACGCCGTAGGCAAGCCCCCGCTTCTCGCGCACCTCGGTGTAGAGACGTGAGGACATCGCGCCCCCGCCGAGGATATGGTTGACCAGATAGGCGGCGAAGAAATCCGGGTCGTTGCGGGCGACGCCCTCGCCGCCGAACATGATGACCGCCTGGGGTACGTCGAGATCGACGACGAGGCGGCGGCCGAGCCCCTGCGGGACCGCGGCCGGGACCGGCGCCAGCTCGGGCTTCTCCGGCAGCGCGCCGAACGCCTTGTCGATGAGGAGGCCGGCGCTTGCCGCGTCGATGTCGCCGACCACCGCGATCTTGAGGGTCGAGCGCGCGAACACGCGCTGCGTATAGGCCTTGAGGTCGGCGATGCCGATGCGCGGCACCGATTCGAGCGTGCCGTGCACCGGCCGGCCGTACGGGTGCCCGGCGAAAGCCGTACGCCACCACACATCGTTGGCGATGTCGCCGGGCGAGGTGGTGGCGCGCCGCAGGTCCGCGAGGATCTGGGTGCGGATGCGCTCGACCGCGTCGTCGTCGAAGCGCGGGGCGGTGAGCGAGAGCCGCAGGGTGTCGAACGCGAGCTCGCGGTTGGCGCTGAGCGTGCGCAGCGAGCCGCGGAAGTGGTCGCGGTTGGCGCTGAACGAGAGCTCGATCGCGTTGTCCTCGAGCCGCTGGTGGTACGCCTTGGCGTCGAGATCGCCGGCTCCCTCGTCGATGGTCGAGGCGACCAAGTGCGCGAGGCCGGCCTTGTCGGCCGGATCCTCGTTGGCGCCGCCGATCATGGCAAAGTCGAGCGCGACGAGCGGCACCGAGGTTTGGCGCACCAGCCAAGCCTCGATGCCGCCCGGGCTGACCACCCGCTCGATCGAGGTGGCGCCAACGGGTCCGGCGGCGAGGCCGAGCAAGGCGGCAGCCAACAGCAAGCGGCGCATGACGCCGTATCCCCCGTGACGCGTCATGAGCGTTTGTCCTCGCCTTGCTTGAGATCGTGCACGAGATAGCCGGTAACCGAGCGGCGCGGATCGAGCCAGTGCCGCGCCGCCGCATTGACCGCCTCGGCGGTTACGGCGCGCAGGCGGTCGGGTCGACTTTCTACCTCCTCCACGGTCGAACCCGTGGTCAGCGCCGCCCCGTAGAGGCGCGCGAGCGACGCCTGACTGTCCTGCGCGTAGACATAGGCGGCGATCATGCGGTTCTTGGCGCGCTCGACCTCCTCGGGCGCAATCCCCTTGTCGAGCACTTCGGCGATGACGCCGTCGATCGCGTCTTCGAGCTGATGCAGGCTGACCCCCGGCCGCGGCGTGCCGTAAAGGCCCATGCGCGACATGTCGAGCGCTGCGTCCTGGTACCAGGCGCCCGCATCGGCCGCGACGCCCTTCCCGGCCACGAGCTCGCGATAGAACCGGCTGGTCGAGCCGCTGCCGAGCGCGTGAACCAGCACCTCGATCGCCTCTGCCTCGCCCGGTTTGGCGGTGGCGATCGACGGCACCAGGTAACTGCGCTGCAGGCTCGGCTGGGCGACGCGCGGATCCGGCAGGGTGACGCGACGCACGGCGCCGGGCTCGGGCTCCGGCTCGGCCGGGCGAATGCGGGGGCCGATCTCGGCGCGCGGAGCGACCCTGCCGTAGGTCGCCTCGGCGAGCGCCTTCGTGTCCTCCGGCATCACGTCGCCGGCGACCACGACCACCGCGTTGTTCGGCGTATAGAAGCGCCGATAGAAGGCGAGCGCCTCTTCCCGATTGAGCTTTACGATCTCGTTGCGCCAGCCGATCACCGGGCGGTGGTAGGGATGGTTGAGATACAACGCGGCCGTGACCTGCTCGCCCAGGCGGGCGCCGGGGTCGTTGCCCACCCGCAGGTTCCATTCCTCCAGCACCACCTGCAACTCCGGCAGGACGTTGGCATCGGTGAGCACGAGCCCGGTCATGCGGTCCGCCTCGAACTCCATCAGGCTCCCGAGGTACTCGCGCGATGTCCGCTGAAAGAAGGCGGTGAAGTCCGTCGACGTGAACGCGTTTTCCTGGCCGCCGATGGTGGCGAGGGTCTGGGAGAAACGACCGGCCGGGTTCTTGGCGGTGCCCTTGAACATCAGGTGTTCGAGGAAATGGGCAATGCCCGATTTTCCCGGCGACTCGTCCGCGGAGCCGACCTTGTACCAGACCATGTGGGTGACGACCGGCGCGCGATGGTCCGGCAGGACCACCAGCTCCAGTCCGTTTGCCAACGTGTAGTGGGCGACGTTTGCGGCCGGCGCCGATTCGGGCGGCGCGGGGAAGGCGTGAGCCGCAAAGCCGAGCGCGAGGACGCTCGCAATCAGGAGAGTCGACCGGACCGGCACCCTCGCAAAGTAGCCAGGCATTAGCGTCATGAAGCCTCGTTCGGCGCGTAGGTCTGTACGCGCCACAGATTCCGCTTCTCGGGAAAACGCGACATCAGGCGCGCATGGACGCCGGGCGCTGTCGGATGCCGGCCGCGCCCGATCGCCTGCTAATCATGGCTGGCGGCCCGGTCCTTGATGATGGGCAGGTCCTTGACCGTATTGTTTTTGATGCCGACGCCATAGGGATAATTCGCCGACGGGGTCTGATATCCCGTCGGCGGCTGGATCAGGTTTGTCCGCGCCGGCTCTCCGGTGAACGGCTGCTGCTCGGCCTTGTAGCCCAAAATATTGCCGAAGCCGCTAAACCCAAGCTCGGTCGGCGAAAAGTTGCGGCCCGGATCCAGGTTGGCGTTGGGGTCGGGCTTGGTCACACTCTCCGCGCCCGGAATGGCGCCGTTGCGCGTCGCGCCCGGCCAGCGCTCGGGCGACACCATCCTTTGCTCGGCGATGGAGCCGTTTTCGAACGGCTTGGCTTGCTTGACCGGCTTGCGCTTGTCGGGGTCGTTCGGCCACGCCGGGTCGTTTATTTTGGTCGCATCCTGGGGCGGCGGCAGGTCGCGCGTCGGCGGGATCACCAGCGGCGAGCGTTCGCGGAAGTCGATGTCCTTGCTCGTCACGTCGGCGCCCATCCCGCGCATGATGTTCTTGATGACCTTCTGCTCGAACGTGTCCTCGTCCTGGGCGTCCTGGGCGACCCCCGCGCTCCCGGCGGCCATGATGAGCATGATGCCGAACAGGCCGCCGACAGCGGCACGGGCCACAGGCTTCGTTTTCGTCCTGGTCCGCATGAGCATCACCCGTCTCTGGCACGCAACGCGCGCTACCGCCGCGGCATATGCCCCGCGCGGGCCGCGCCATGCCGCCCCACCGCCCGGCATTAGGTTGCGATCAGGGCACTTTTGCGGCGCGATCCGGGCGCACCGACTCATACAGAAGACCGGCCACCCCCGCAACGATAGCGGCATCGGCAAGGTTGAACACGTACCAGTCGTGATCGACCCCCGCCGCGGTGACGTGCAGCCGGATGAAATCGACCACCGCGCCGTCATGGGCCAGCCGATCGATGGCGTTGCCGATCGCGCCGCCGATGATGAGGCCGAGCGCCAAGCCGGAGAGCCTGGAGCTGGCGCGGGCGAGCCAAGTGAGGAGGAAAATCACCGCAATGGCGGTTACGGCGAGGAGCGCCCAGCGGGCGGAGACGCCCAGCCCTTGGAACCAGCCGTAGGAGATGCCGTAATTGCGGACCAGCACCAGTTCGACCACCGGGGCAAGCGCCACCCGCCCGCGCCCGGCAAGGTCGAAGTCGTAGAGCAGCCACAGCTTCGAGGCCTGGTCGAGCACGCAGGCGGTTACCGCCGCCGCCAGCCCCAGCCGGGTGAACGGGCCACGAAACTGAGACAATTGGTCTCGCATCGCGTCACCGTGCCGGAGCTGCCAGCAGGCGCTCACCCTGCCCAATTGAACGCCGGTCGAGCGGCTGGCTCCTTCCCTCCCCCCGCGAGCGGAGCGAGTGGCGGGGAGGGTGGCGAGCGAAGCGAGCCGGGTGGGGGGTGTCGCGTACGACCGGCACCGGTCGCGCCAAAACAAGCGCCCCCCACCCCTGACCCCTCCCCGCCGCGCTTCGCGCGGGGGGAGGGGAACCGAGAGGCCTGTAAGCATAAGCCTCACTGCGCGGCATGGCGCATCGCGTCCCATTCGCGCAGCGCCTGGGCGTCGCGCGGCGACACGTCCGGATAGTCCGGGTCGGACCCGACCGTCGGCAGGATCTTCCACGAGCGGGCGCACTTGCGGCCCTCGGCCCGGCGCGGCTCGACCGCAACCCCCGGGACTTCGTCGAGGCGGAAGGCGTCGGGCGGCCCCTCCCCTTCCATGACGGTCGCCGCCGAAGTGATCGCGACCTCGGCCATGTCGATGCCGGCAAGCGCGGCGAGGAGGTCGCGGTCGGACACATGGATGACCGGCGCGGCCTCGAGCGAGGAGCCGATGCGTTTTGCCGCCCGCTCGATCTCGAGCGCTCCGGTGACCACGCGGCGCACCAGCCGCACCTTGCGCCAGCGCTCGGCGAGTTCATCGTCGCGCCACGCGGCCGGCACCGGCGGAAACAATTCCAGATGCACCGACTCCGCCGACGGATAGCGCGCGAGCCACGCCTCCTCGGCGGTGAAGCACAGCATCGGGGCGAGCCAGAGCACCGTGCAGCGGAACAGGTGGTCGAGAACGCTGAGGCAGGCCTTGCGGGTGAGCGAGGAGACCGGATCGCAGTAGAGCGCGTCCTTGCGCACGTCGAAATAGAAGGCGGAGAGATCGACGGTCATGAACGCGTTGAGCGCGGCGAAAATCCGCTTGTAGTCGAACGCCGCATAGGCCTCGCGCACGAGCGCATCGAGCTCGGCGAGGCGGTGCAGCATCAGCCGCTCGAGCTGCGGCATCGCGGCGGGCGCGACCCGATCCTCGGCGCGGAAATGCGCCAGGTTGCCGAGCATCCAGCGGATGGTGTTGCGCAGCTTGCGGTAGGTCTCGACGTTGGTCTTGAGGATTTCCGGGCCGATGCGCAGGTCGTCGGCGTAGTCGGACGCGCAAGCCCACATGCGCAGGATGTCGGCGCCCGATGCATCGATGACGACCTGCGGCGCGACGGTGTTGCCGACCGACTTCGACATTGCGCGCCCGTGCTCGTCGAGCACGAAGCCGTGGGTGAGCACGATGTCGAACGGCGCGATGCCGCGGGTGCCGCAGCTTTCCAAGAGCGACGACTGGAACCAGCCGCGGTGCTGGTCGGAGCCTTCGAGGTACATCACCACGTCGGGTCCGCCGTCGCGCTTGCGCCGCGTCTTCAAGTCCGCGCGCACTTCGAGGGTAAACGCGTGGGTCGAGCCGGATTCGAACCAGACGTCGAGAATGTCGTCGACCTTGGTCCACGCGGCCGGATCGTAGTCGGGCTTGAGGAACCGCGCGGCCGCGCCCGGAGCAAACCACGCATCGGCGCCTTCGATCGCGAACACGTCGGCGATGCGCGCATTGACCCGCTCGTCCTTGAGGATTTCCGCGCTGCCGTCGCCGCGCTCGCGCATGAACAGGGTGATCGGCACGCCCCAGGCGCGCTGGCGCGAGATCACCCAGTCGGGGCGGCTCTCGATCATGCCGGTGATGCGGTTCTCGCCCTGCGACGGCACCCAACGGGTGGCTTTGATGGCGCGGAGCGCACGATTGCGCAGGGTGTCGCCGCGCCCGGCGATATCCTGATCCATCGCGATGAACCATTGCGGCGTGTTGCGGAAGATCACCGGTTTCTTCGACCGCCACGAGTGCGGATACTGATGCTTGAGTCGCCCGCGAGCGATCAGCATGCCGGCGTCAATTAAGGCCTTGATCACCGCCTCGTTGGCATCGCCTTTCTCGCCCTGATCGGTGATCACCCGTTTCCCAGTGAAGCCCGGCGCCTGGTCAGTGAAGCGCCCGTCGGCGTCGACTGTATAGGGAATAGTGGTGTTGATGCCGCGCTCCGCTAGCTCATGTGCGTTTGCGGTCCAGATATCGAAATCCTCGCGACCGTGGCCCGGAGCGGTATGCACGAAGCCGGTACCGCTGTCCTTGGTGACATGGCTACCTTCGAGAAGAGGGACTTCAAATTCGTAACCCGGCATTGTCCGAGCGAGTGGGTGGAAACATGTAAAATCGCTAAGACCTCTCTCGATCGTTCCAGAACTTACAGACTGCACTCGGTGAAATGCTAGAACTCTGGCTTGCCTCATCACTTCAGCCGCCAAGGCATCAGCAAGAATTAGTTTGTCTCCACGCTTTGCCCAGTTTTCCGGCGGTGCGTCAGTAACTCGATAGAGCCCATAGTCAATTTTGGGCGAAAAGCTGATTGCTCGATTTCCAGGCATTGTCCAAGGCGTGGTTGTCCAAATCACAATTGCAGCGTCACGCAAATTCTCATTGCTTGCATCGATCGCTTGCTGATCGGGACCTGAACCGCCGAATTCGCGAAGAGGGAACTTCACCCAAATCTGATCGCTGACATAATCCTCGTATTCGACCTCGGCTTCCGCGAGCGCGGTCTGCTCCACCACCGACCACATGACCGGCTTCGAGCCGCGGTAGAGCGTGCCGTTCAAAGCGAACTTCATCAGCTCGCGGGCGATCTGGGCCTCGGCCGGATAGTCCATGGTGGCGTAGCGGTTGGCCCAGTCGCCCTCGACGCCGAGCCGCGTGAACTCGTCGCGCTGCACCTCGATCCAGTGCTCGGCGAAGGCGCGGCACTCGCGGCGGAACTCGATGATCGACACCGCCTCTTGATTGTGCCCGCGCCCGGCCTCGTCCTTCGACCAACCCTTCGTGCGGCCTTTGGCGCGGTACTCCTCCTCGACCTTCCATTCGATCGGCAGGCCGTGGCAGTCCCAGCCCGGCACGTAGTTGGAATCGAAGCCGAGCATCTGCTGGGAGCGCGTCACCACGTCCTTGAGGATCTTGTTGAGCGCGGTGCCGATGTGGATGTTGCCGTTGGCG
>DASZJC010000537.1:0-1838 GCA_035948495.1 Xanthobacteraceae bacterium
ACCCGACGGAGAGTTCCATGCAGGCAAGAGATGTCATGACGCCGAAGGTCGTGTCGATCGCCCCGGACGCGGCGGTCCGCGAAGCGGTACGCCTGATGCTCGAGCACAACATCAGCGGTTTGCCGGTGGTCGACGCCGCCGGAACCCTGGTCGGCATCGTCACCGAAGGCGACTTCTTGCGCCGCGTCGAGACCGGCACCGAGCGAAAGCGTCCGCGCTGGATCGAGTTCTTTGCCGGAGCGGGCCGCCTGGCCGACGAATACGTGCATTCGCACGGCCGCAAGGTCGACGAGGTCATGACGCGCTATCCGCAAACCGTGAGCGAAGACGCTCCGCTCGACCAGGTGGTGGCGCTGATGGAGAAGCACCGCATCAAGCGCGTGCCGGTCAAGCGCGCAGGCGAGCTGGTCGGCATCATCAGCCGCGCCAATCTGCTGCGCGCGATAGCCAACCGTGCCGCACAGGGCCAAGAGCCGAGCAAAGACGATACCGCGATCCGCGCGCGTCTGCGCGCCGAAATCGATCGGCAGGCGTGGTCGCCGCGCGCGCTCGTCGACGTGGTCGTGCACAACGGCGTCGTCGAGCTGCGCGGATGCATCGTCAACGAGGGCCAGCGCGAGGCGCTCAAGGTGGCCGCCGAAAACGTGCCCGGGGTCAAGGCGGTCGAGGATCACCTCGTGTGGGTCGAGCCGGCCTCCGGCATGGTCTTCTATGCGCCCGGCGACGAGCCGGGCCAGCCGGGGTCGGCGGTGGGCTGATCCGCGTCTTTCATTTGTTTGCAGGCCGATGCCGCGGCAATGAACGCCGCGGCGGGCGTTTCGGCGCATTCGAAGCGAGCTCCGCGCCTGTAGCCATCCTTCGAGACAGCCACGCGCAAGAGCGCGCGGCCTCCTCCTCAAGGATGACGTTGAAATTTGTTGCACGACCGAAACCGCGCGTCACACCTTGTGCGCTTCGAGCGTCGAGGGATGGAACAGTTCCTCGACCGCGAGCCGGCGCGGCGAGAGGCCCTGGCCGTGGTGGTGGCGCAGGAACGCCTCGATCACGTGCCGGTTGGGCTCGACGCCGTAGGACCAGAAATCGTGGCCCATGAGCGCGCGCACGGCCTTGAGCTGCTCCTCGACGAACGGCAGGGTGACCTTGGTGGCGGAGGTGTCGCTGAGCTTGGCGAGCGCGGTCGCCTTCGCCTGCGCAAACGCCTTGAGCACCGCGGCGGGCAGCCACGGATGCCGCTCGGCGATCGTGCGGCGCACGCCGACCATGTGCATGATGGGAAAGATGCGGGTGCGCTTGTAATACTCGGTCGCCGCCGCGGTCGGATCGGCGAACAGCCAGCCCACGTGCGGATGCCCGCGCTCGATGAAGGCGGGCGGCCGCGGCGCCATGAAGCCGTCGATGTCGCCGCGCTCGAGCAGCTGGGAAATGGTGGCGCCGTCCGGCGCGCTTTCGATCCTGATGTCCTTGGGCAGGTCGATGCCGATCTTCTCCGGGCGGCCGGGCGTCTCGATGCCGCCGCGCACCCAGGTCACGTCGGCGGGCCTGACACCGTGATCGTCTTCGAGGATCGCGCGCGCCCACACGTTGGCGGTGAGCTGATATTCCGGCAGGCCGACCTTGCGGCCCTTCAGATCCGCGGGCGCGCGAACGCGGTCGGTGCGCACGTAGATCGAGGTATGGCGGAACGCGCGCGAGAGGAACGCCGGGACGCCGACATAGGGGTTGTCGCCCTGGGCGGTCTTCACCGTGAAGCTCGACATCGACAATTCGCAAATGTCGAACTCGGCGTGGCGGAACGCGCGGAAGAAGATTTCCTCCGGCACGAGCGTCATGTAGGTCGG
>DASZJC010000538.1:0-5195 GCA_035948495.1 Xanthobacteraceae bacterium
CAACGGCGGCGTGCACGCCGACAACCCCATCGACTTCCAGGAATTCATGATCATGCCGGTGGGCGCGCCGAGCTTCGCCGAGGCGCTGCGCATGGGCTCGGAGGTGTTCCACACCCTGCGCGCCGCGCTGAAAAAGGCCGGACACAACACCAACGTGGGCGACGAGGGCGGGTTTGCGCCCAACCTGCCGTCGGCGGAAGCAGCCCTCGACCTCGTCATGCAGGCGATCGCCGGCGCCGGCTATGCGGTCGGCCGCGACATCGTGCTGGCGCTCGATCCGGCGGCAAGCGAATTCTTTAAGAACGGCACCTATGTGTATGAGGGGGAAGGTAAAACGCGTTCGATCGAGGAGCAGGTCGACTACCTTGCCGAACTCGCGGCGCGCTACCCCATCGTGTCCATCGAGGACGGCATGGCGGAAGACGATCTCGCCGGCTGGAAGCTTCTCACCGACCGGGTCGGCGCCAAGATTCAGCTCGTCGGCGACGACCTCTTCGTCACCAGCGCGGCACGGCTGCGCGACGGCATCCGGCAAGGGCTCGCCAATTCGATCCTCATCAAGGTCAACCAGATCGGCACGTTGACCGAGACGCTCACCGCGGTCTACGCGGCGCACCGGGCCGGCTATAGCGCGGTGATGTCGCACCGCTCGGGCGAGACGGAGGACTCAACCATTGCCGACCTCGCGGTCGCCACCGGCTGCGGGCAGATCAAGACCGGCTCGCTCGCGCGCTCCGACCGCACGGCGAAGTATAATCAGCTGCTGCGGATCGAAGAGGAACTCGGCCCGCAAGCGACTTACGCCGGAACGTCGGCGCTGAAGGCGCATATCTGAGGGGAAAACGATGCCGGTCGTCGATGCCTATCTCGGCCTCGGCAGCCGCTATTCCTATCTCGCATCCACCCAGCTCGACCGCATCGCGCAGGAGACCGGCGCGACGTTCAACTGGATTCCGATCGTCAGCGAGGACCTGTTTGCGCCCAAGCGCAATCCGTTCGCGGGCGAGCCGGTGTCGGGCCAATACGAATGGTTCTACCGTCGGCAGGATGCGGAGGCGTGGGCCGACTATTACGGCGTGCCCTTCCGCGAGCCGATGGGGCGCCTGAGCCTCGATCCGAGGCTCCTGGTCCGCGCGGCGCTTGCGGCCGGGCAATTGAAGAAGCGGGTCGCCATGATGAAGCGGCTGTTCGGCGCGGTATTCGTCGACGACCGCGCGGAGATCGACGTGGCGGCGTGCATCGACTGCGCGGCGGACGTCGGGATCGAGCGCAATGCGTTCCGCAACGCGTTTCAGAATCCGGCGATCGAAGCCGACCGCTTCTCCATCCTCGAGCGGGCCCAGGAGCGCGGCGTATTCGGCGTACCGTTTTTCCTGACCGGCGGACGAAGCTATTTCGGCAACGACCGGCTGGTCCTGCTCGCGCATCATCTCAAGCAGAGGACGGAGGAGCGAGGACGCAAGACCGAGTAGATCGCGCTGATCCCTCCTCGTCGTCCGTCGTCCGTCCTCCGTCCTCCGTTTAGCCAAACTTAACGCGCGCCGCCCCATGTTCGCCGCATGATCGTGCGCAAACGGCTCCGCTCCGTCCTCGCCGCGCTCGGGCTTTATGCCGGAGCCGCGCTGCTGATCGGCTACTTCGGGATCAACGCCTACACGGGCGCGCGGGGCTTGCGGGCGAACCAGGACCTGGCCCAGCAGATGAGCGGGCTTACCGTCGAGCTGGCCGCGCTCAAGCGCGAGCGGGAGCGCTGGGAGCACAAAGTCTCGCTGCTGCGCTCCGACGCGATCGATCCCGACCTGCTCGACGAGCGTGCCCGCGCCATGCTGGATTACGTCGATCCGCACGATCTCGTGATGATGGGCAAGCGCTGAGGCAAATGGGGCCTCGTAGCCCGCATGCGCGACAGCGCAATGCGGGAGCGGTCTTCACGGATATCGCGCTCCGCGCTCATCCGGGCCACGGATGCGATGCCCGGCGGAACCCAAGGCATTTTCCTCTTCTCCTCCAGATATTTGCGAACATCCTTTCGGGCCGGATGCAACGCTTTCGCCGCCCGGTGATTTAAGCTATTGGGTTGCGTCAGCCCGCATCGTCCGAGGAGAGCCATGGCCGTCGCCAAATCCAAGCCCGCGGCGCCGCCGGCAGCAGCCGAGGTGCCCGCCTTCGACAAGGAGCAGGAACTCAAGGCCTACCGCGACATGCTGCTTATCCGCCGGTTCGAGGAGAAGGCCGGCCAGATGTACGGCATGGGCCTGATCGGCGGGTTCTGCCACCTCTACATCGGGCAGGAAGCGGTCGTCGTCGGCATGCAGATGACGCTCAAGCCCGGCGACAAGGTCATCACCGGCTATCGGGATCATGGGCACATGCTCGCCACCGGCATGGACCCGAAGGGCGTGATGGCGGAGCTGACCGGCCGCCAGCACGGCTATTCCAAGGGCAAGGGCGGCTCCATGCACATGTTCTCGGTCGAGAAGGGCTTCTACGGCGGCCACGGCATCGTCGCCGCCCAGGTTTCGCTCGGCACCGGGCTCGCCTTCGCCAACCGCTATCGCGGCACCGACAACGTGAGCCTGACCTATTTCGGCGACGGCGCCGCCAACCAGGGCCAGGTCTACGAGAGCTTCAACATGGCCGAGCTGTGGAAGCTGCCGGTCGTGTACGTGATCGAGAACAATCGCTACGCCATGGGGACCTCGGTGACCCGCTCCTCGGCGCAGACGGACTTCTCCAAGCGCGGCACGTCGTTCAACATTCCGGGCGAGCAGGTCGACGGCATGGACGTGCGCGCGGTCAAGGCCGCGGGCGAAAAGGCGGTGGCATGGTGCCGCGCCGGCAAGGGCCCGATCATCCTGGAGATGGCGACCTATCGCTACCGCGGGCACTCGATGTCCGATCCGGCCAAATACCGCAGCCGCGAGGAGGTCGAGCGCATCCGCACCGAGCGCGATCCGATCGAGCAGGTGCGCGCGCGGCTGCTCAAGAGCAAGCGGGCGAGCGAGGATGAATTGAAGAAGATCGACGCGGGCGTGCGCGACATCGTCAACGAAGCCTCCGAGTTCGCCACCAACGATCCCGAACCCGATCCGTCGGAACTGTGGACCGACGTAACGCGGTGAAACCAGCGCGGGCGCGCAATTCAATCGGATACCGAGTAATCAGGGTCAGGGATTTCCATGCCGATCCAAGTGCTGATGCCCGCGTTGTCGCCCACGATGGAGAAGGGCAACCTCGCCAAGTGGGTCAAGAGCGAGGGCGACAAGGTCAAGGCGGGCGACGTCATCGCCGAGATCGAGACCGACAAGGCCACCATGGAGGTCGAGGCGGTCGACGAGGGCACGCTCGGCAAGATCCTGGTGCCCGAGGGCACGGCCGACGTCGCGGTGAACACGCCGATCGCCATGATCCTGGCCGAAGGCGAGGATGCCTCCGCGCTCAAGGACGGCGGCGCTGCGGCGCGTCCGCAGAAGGCCGCGGCGTCCGCGCCCCCCGCCGAGGCGCAGCCGAAGGCGGCGCCGCAAACCGCGCGAGCCCCCGCCGCTCCGGCCGCGCCCGCTCCGGCGGCGGCCGCGACGCCGCTCGCGGCCGAGCCGGACATTCCCGAAGGCACCGAGATGGTCACCATGACGGTGCGCGAAGCCTTGCGCGACGCCATGGCGGAGGAGATGCGGCGCGACGAGGCGGTGTTCGTGATCGGCGAGGAGGTCGCGGAATATCAGGGCGCCTACAAGGTCACTCAAGGGTTGCTGCAGGAGTTCGGCGAGCGGCGCGTCATCGATACGCCGATCACCGAGCACGGCTTCGCCGGCCTCGGCGTCGGGGCGGGGCTCGCCGGCCTCAAGCCCATCGTCGAGTTCATGACGTTCAATTTCGCCATGCAGGCGATGGATCAGCTGATCAACTCGGCGGCCAAGACCCTCTACATGTCGGGCGGGCAGATGGGATGCTCGATCGTATTCCGCGGCCCGAACGGCCCGGCCGCGCGCGTCGCCGCCCAGCACAGCCAGGATTATTCCCCCTGGTACTCGCACGTTCCCGGCCTCACGGTGATCGCCCCCTACGGGGCGGCCGACGCCAAGGGCCTGCTCAAGGCGGCGATCCGCTATCCCAATCCGGTGATTTTCCTGGAGAACGAAATCCTCTACGGCCACTCGTTCCCGGTGCCCAAGCTCGACGATTTCGTGCTGTCGATCGGCAAGGCCAAGGTGGCGCGGGAAGGCGGCGACGTCACCATCGTGGCGTGGTCCATGGGCATGAGCTACGCGCTCAAGGCCGCCGACGAACTGGCCAAGGAGAACATCGCGGCCGAGGTGATCGACTTGCGCACGTTACGCCCGATGGACACCGAGACCGTCGTCGCCTCGGTGAAGAAGACCGGGCGCATCGTCACCGTCGAGGAGGGCTGGCAGCAGTCGGGCGTCGGTGCCGAGGTCGCTGCACGCGTGATGGAGCACGCCTTCGACTATCTCGACGCGCCGGTCGCGCGCGTCAGCGGCAAGGATGTGCCGATGCCCTACGCGGCGAACCTGGAAAAACTCGCGTTGCCGTCCGTCGCCGAGGTGGTCGCGGCGGCAAAAGCCGTTTGTTATCGGTGAGGTCATGAGCAAAAAACCGTACGACTCCCTGGGAATTCCGCCGGCCGCGCGCAACGAGGGCGGCGCCGAACTGATGCGTGCCGCCGTCGTCGGGCAGAGCTTTGCGCTCTCGCTGCGGCGTGGGTTCGACGATCCGGCGGCGTGGGGGCTGATGCTGGCGACCGCCGCCCGGCAGGTCGCCCACATCTACGCGACCGAGAGCGGGGGGAGCGAAGAAATGATGCTCGCGCGCATCCGCGAGGCCTTCGATACCGACCTCAACTCCGCCGGCGACGCCAGCACCGTCACGGCGGCTCGCTAGCCGCGAGCAAGGCAGGCGCCGCCATGCCGATCAATATTTTGATGCCGGCGCTGTCGCCCACCATGGAGAAGGGCAACCTCGCCAAGTGGCTCAAGAAGGAAGGCGAGGCGGTCAAGCCGGGCGACGTGATCGCCGAGATCGAGACCGACAAGGCGACCATGGAGGTCGAGGCGGTCGACGAAGGCGTGCTGGCGAAGATCGTGGTGCCCGAGGGCACGGCCGACGTGCCGGTCAATCAGCTCATCGCGGTGCTCGCCGGCGAGGGCGAGGACGTGAAAGCCGCGGCCGCCCAGGCG
>DASZJC010000539.1:0-3324 GCA_035948495.1 Xanthobacteraceae bacterium
CCATGCGGGCTACGCGCTACTTCGGCTTGCCGACCACGCCTTCGACGTACCAGTCGAAATTGCCCATCTTGTCGCCGCCCCAGGCCTCGCCGTCCTTGATGCGGACGACGCCGGTGTTGTCGGTGATCGGCCCGGTGAACGGGTTGTAGCCCTGGGCGACCTTGTCGGCGGCGGCGGTGACCTTCTGCTGCACGTCGGCGGGCACGCCTTGGCCGAACGGCGCCAGCGCCATCATCCCCTGGCCCAATCCGCGGCGGACCATCGCCGCCTTGAAGCTGCCGTCGATCACGCTCTTGGCGACCTCGGTCATGAACGGTCCCCAGGTGAATCCGACCCCGGCGATCCACCCCTTGGGCGCGAGCTTGCTCGCTTCGATCGACTGGAAGCCGATGGAGTGAACGCTGCGGCTCTCGGCGATCTGGATGATGGTCGCCGGCGAATCCACGTGCATGGTCAGGACGTCGCAGCCCTGATCGATGAGCGCATTGGCGGCCGCCGTTTCCTTCGCCTTGTCGGCCCAGCCGCCGGTGACGACGACCCGCGTCACCGCGCTCGGGTTGACCGAGCGCGCCCCCAGCTCGAAGGCGTTGGCGTTGCCGAGCGCGTAGCCGATCGGCAGGCCGACGACGAAGCCCAGGTTGTTGCTCTTGGTCGACAGCCCGGCGGCGACCCCCATCGGGTACCAGGCGGCCTGCGTCGCGGCGAAGAAGTTGCCGAAGTTCGGCGCCTGCATCCAGCCGCCGGCGTGGTAGAAAAAGACGTCCGCATGCCGCTTCGCCACGTTGAGGGCGAATTGCTGATGGCCGAAGCTGGTCGCGAAGATCAGCTTGGCCCCCTGCTGGATCATGGTTTCCATGATGCGCTCGGATTCGGCGCTTTCCGGGACGTTCTCCGCCTCGATGAGCTTGAGCCCGGGGATGTTTGCTTTCATCGCCTCGAGCCCGTCCTTCATCGCACGGTTGTAGCCGAAGTCGTTGGTGGTGCCGACGTAGATCGCCCCGACGATCAGCGGCGGCTTGTCCTGCGCCGGGGCGGATGCCGGCGCCAGCAGGGCGGCGGCGGCGAGGAACAGAACGAGAAGCCTGGCGGCAATTTTCATGGCGCCCTCCGTGAGTGGCGGAATCCGGGTCTCAATTTCGATGCAAAATCCAGACCAGCGGTCATTCGGTGCCCAGGTAGCCGCGGCCGAGCGCGGCGGGCGCCGCCAGCCGGCGCCGCCACCCCAAGACCAGCAGCACCAAGAGCGTCAGGAGATAGGGGACCATGCTCATGAGGAACGGCGAGACGCCGATGCCCTGGGCTTGCAACTGCAATTGCAGCGCCTCGGCGCCGCCGAACAGCACGGCCCCGGCGATGATCCACAGCGGGTTCCAGTTGGCGAATATCACCAGCGCCATGGCGATGAAGCCGCGCCCGGCGGTCATCCCCTCCGCCCACGTCAGCGTCAGCGCGATGGAAAGATGCGCGCCGCCGACGCCGCCCAGGAGGCCGCCGAGGAAGAGGGCCTGATACTGCAGCCGTTCCGGTTGCCGCCCGGCCGCGAAGGCGGCTTGCGGATTCTCCCCGACCGCCCGCACCCCGAGACCCCAGCGCGTGTAGAACAGCAGCGCCCAGACGGCCACGCCGGTCGGGACGGCGAGGTAGACGAGCAGGTCGAAGTCGAACAAGCCGCCGAGCCGCAGCCGCGGCAGCGTCTTGACGATGCCGCCGACGAACGGATGGCCGATGAAGGCGCTCGCGCCGGTGGCAAAAAACATCATGGTCAGTCCGGTGGCGAGCTGATTGGCGCGACGCCCGACCACGAGGTAGCCGAACAGCAGGTTGAGGATGCCGCCTCCGATCGCGGCGGCGAGCACGCCGAGGTACGGATCGCCGGCGAGCGAGGCGACGGCGAAGCCGACCGCGGCGCCGATCAGCATGACGCCTTCGAGGCCCAGATTGACCACGCCGGATTTCTCGCCGATCAGTTCGCCCAGCGCCGCGTAGAACAGCGAGGTGCCGGAGAGGATCGAGCCGGCGAGCGCGCCGCGCCACAAGTCGATGCTCATGACGATGCCCGGAAAACCTGCTGCCGGGCGAGGACGATCAGCAGGATCATCGCGGAGAGCATGTTGACCGCGGCGTAGGGCACGCCCTGGGTGATCTGCAGGATGTCGCCGGCCGAACTGATCACGGCGAACAGGAACGACATCAGTACGATCCCCGGCGCGCTGCCGCGCGCGAGCCAGGCGATGAGAAAGCCGATGAAGCCGTAGCCGGGCGAGAGCTCCGACACGAGGCGGCCCTGGATCGCCGACACTTCCGCCATGCCGGCGAGCCCGGCGACGCCGCCCGCGAGCGCCATGACGATCAATGTGTAGCGGAAGATCGGAACGCCCAGGCGGCGCGCCGCGTCCGGATTGCCGCCGATCGCCCGCATCTCCAGACCCCAGCGCGAACGTTCGACCAGCAGCCAATAGATGAGGACGCAGCCGAACGCGTAGAACAGCCCGGCATGAACGCGCGTGTTGAAGAAGGCGGGCAGGCGCGCCGCGTCGACAAACGCCGGCGACTGCGGGTAGGAGGAACTCTCGCTGCTGCGCCACGCGCCGAAGATGAAATACTGGACGATCAGCGGCGCGACGTAGTTGAGCAACAAGGTCGAGATGATCTCGCTCACCAGGCCGAGCGCGCGCAGCAGGCCGGGCAGCGCGGCCCACGCTGCGCCGCCGGCGAAGCCGAGCACGGTGAGGAGCGGTAAAAGTAGCGGGGCGGGGAGATCGGAGAAAGCGAGCGCACCGGCCGTGGCGAGCCAGGCGCCCATGTAGAGTTGACCCTCGCCGCCGACGTTGATCAAGCCGATCCGCATCGGCAGCGCGACGGCGACCGCCGTGAGCACGAGCGGCGTCATCCGCACCAGCAATTCGGAAAAGCCGTAGGCGTTTCCGATCGTATAGCGAAACGTGTCCGCGTAGGCGCTCAGCGGGTTCTTGCCGGCGGCGAGCATCAACAGAGCGAACACGCCGAGCGCGGCGAGGAAGACCGCGCCGTAGCGCAGCGGCATGCGCATCCGCGCGAGGGCAGCCTGCATTGCCGTCGACCGGTCAGCACGCATGGGCGGCAACCGGCGCACCGGTCATCAGCGCGCCGGCGAGCGTTGCGTCGAACTGCTCGGGCGCCAGTTCCCCGGCAACGGCGCCGCCGAACATCACCACGAGCCGGTCGCAATGGGCGAAGAGTTCGTCGAGATCTTCCGACACCAGCAGCACGGCTTTGCCGGCGGCGCGCGCGCCCAGCAGCAAATCGCGCACGGCGGCCGCGCTCGCCACGTCGAGGCCGCGGGTC
>DASZJC010000540.1:0-6087 GCA_035948495.1 Xanthobacteraceae bacterium
AGCGGATCCATGCCGATCTTCTGCGCCAGCGCGTCGAGCACGCTCTCGACCGCGAACGCGATGATCGGCGAGCCGGGCGCCCGGTAGGCCGCGACCTTCGGGCGGTTGCTCACCACGTCGTAGCCGACGGTGCGCGCATTCTGCAGGTCGTAGGGGGCGAACGCGCACATGCAGCCGTTCATCACCGGCGAGCCCGGGAAGGCGCCCGCCTGGTACTTCAGGATCGCGTCGGCGGCGACGATCGTGCCGTCCTGCTTCACCCCGATCTTCACCCACATGGAGGAGCCCGAGGTCGGCCCCGAGGCTTTGAACACGTCCTCGCGGCTCATCATGACCTTCACCGGGTGGCCGGACTTGCGCGCCAGCGCGACCGCGACCGGCTCGATGTAGACCACGGTCTTGCCGCCGAAGGCACCGCCGATCTCCGCCGGATAGACGCGCAGGTCGCCCAGGGTCATGCCGAGCAGCTGCGTCGTATAGGAGCGCACCACGAAGTGGCCCTGGCTCGAGCTATACAACTCGCTCTGGCCGTCGGCGTCGAAGCGCGCCACGCAGGCCTGCGGCTCGATGTAGCCCTGGTGCACCGGCGCGGTCTTGAATGACATCTCGACGATTTCGTCGGCGGACTTGAAGCCGGCCTCGACGTCCCCGAGCTTGTATTCGACGCGCTTGGCGACATTCGACGGCTTGGTCGGCGCCGGATCGATCCCGCGAGTGATCATGTCGTCGAACAGAAGGGGCGCATCCGGCGCCATGGCGGCGTCGACGTCGATGACGTGGGGCAGCACCTCGTAGTCGACCTCGATCAGGGAGAGCGCCTCGTCGGCGATCGATCGGCTCATGGCCGCCACGGCGGCGACCGGATGGCCTTCGTACAGCACCTTCTCGCGCGCCATGATGTTGCGCGTCATGTGCCAGAAGTTCTGGGCGACGCGTTCGGGGCCGACGTACTCGAACTTCTGCTCCGGGAAATCCGCCGAGGTCAGGACCGCCTTGACGCCGGGCAGCGCCGCTGCCTTCGCGGTGTTGATCGAGCGGATGCGCGCGTGGGCGTGGGGCGAACGCAGGATGCGCCCGACCAGCATGCCCGGCATCGCATAGTCCGAGCCGTACAGCGCCGTCCCGGTCACCTTCGGCACGCCGTCCGGACGGATTTGCCGGGTGCCCACCCATTTGTACGGCGTTACGGTGTCCTTCTGGTAAGTCTCGTTCATGGCTTCCTCGCCTGCTCGGCCTGATGCGGAAAGGCTGACGGTCGCGCGGACCGCGGCGGAATGCAAGCCGCTTGCGGCCGGGACCGTGGGTGGACTACGGTTCGGGCGCAAAATGCGAGGGCGCCCTGTCGGCACGCCCGGTCCCGGGTTTCGCTTCGCTCATCCGGGCTACAATCGTGGGAGAAGCCGTTTCATGCTTGCGTACACCGCTCCATCGTCGGTGGAGGAGGCGGTCCGCGCCCTTGCGGGCGCCTCCGGCGTTGCCAAGGTCCTGTCCGGCGGGACCGATCTTCTGGTCCAGATCCGCTCCGGCCGGGCCAAGCCCGACCTGATCGTCGATACCAAGAAGATTCCCGGCATGTCCGGGATCCGCGAGCATAATGGCGGCTTCGTGATCGGCGCTGCGACGCCGGGGGCCGTGATCGGCGAAAACCAAGCCCTCCAGCGGGCCTGGCCCGGGGTGGTCGAGGCCGCGAACCTGATCGGCTCGACCCAGATCCAGGGCCGCGCTTCGCTTGCCGGTAACCTGTGCAACGCCTCGCCGGCGGCCGACAGCGTCCCGGCGCTGATCGCCGGGCGCGCGACCTGCGTGGTTGCGGGCCCCAACGGCCGGCGCGAGGTCCCGGTGGAAAGCATCGTCACCGGCCCGGGGCGCACCTCGCTCAAGCGCGACGAGTTTATCGTCGAGTTCCACCTGCCCAAGCGGCCGCCGCGCGCGAGCGACGCCTACCTGCGCTTCATTCCCCGCACCGAGATGGACATTGCGGTGGTGGGCGTCGGCGTCAGCCTCACGCTCGACCCGGCGGGTGTCTGCACCGATGCCAGGGTCGTGCTCGGCGCCGTGGCGCCCACCGCGCTCATCGTTGCCGACGCGGCCGCCGCCCTGATCGGGCGCAAGCTCGACGACGCGGCGCTCGCCGCGCTCGACCGGGCGGCGCGCGCCGCCTGCAAGCCGATCGACGACAAGCGCGGCACCATCGCCTACCGGACCAAGGTCGCCGGCGTGCTGGCACGCCGGACAGCGACCATCGCCTATCAACGCGCGGGAGAGCGTCAGTGAGCAAGCATCACGTATCGACCACCATCAACGGCGAGCCCACCGAGTTCCTGTGCGAGCCGCAGCTCACTTTGCTCGACGTGCTGCGCGACGAGTTGCGCCTGACCGGCAGCAAGGAGGGATGCGCCTCCGGCGACTGCGGCGCCTGCAGCGTCACCGTCGACGGGCGCCTCGTGTGCTCGTGCCTGATGCTCGCGGTCGAGGCCGAGGGCCACAAGATCGGGACCATCGAAGGCATGGCGAACGGCCGCGAGCTGCACCCGTTGCAGCAAAAGTTCCTCGAGCATGCGGCGCTCCAGTGCGGCTTCTGTACGCCGGGGGTCCTGGTCGCCGCCAAGGCGCTGCTCGACCGTAACCCGGACCCGACCGAGACCGAGACGCGTTACTGGCTCGCCGGCAACCTGTGCCGCTGCACTGGCTACGACAAGATCATCCGCGCGGTCCTCGACGCCGCCGCCGAGATGCGCGCCTCGGCGTAGGGTGGGCAAAGCGGCACGCGGCGCCGCGTGCCCACGTTTTTTGCGGGCCGTTCTGTTGAAATCCGCGTGGGCACGGCCGCTTCGCGACCTTTGCCCACCCTACAGCCTCACCACCGGCCGCGCCCGCGAACCAACCGCAGGACGATCAGCAGCAGGATCGCGCCGATCGTTGCCGCGATAATGCGGGCAATGATGCCCGCGCCGAGGTGAATCCCTAAGCGCGGGAACAGCCAACTGGCGATCAGTGCGCCGATGATGCCGATGCAGATGTCGGCGATGATGCCGAACCCGGTGCCGCGCACGAAGTGTCCGGCGAGCCAGCCCGCGATCAGGCCGACCACCAGAATGACGAGAAGGCTTTCGCCTGACATGGATCCGCTCCCCGACTGCGACTAAAGGCGCTACGCTAACACGAACTCCCGATCGACGGGCAAGTTCCCGGCGCATGCGCGTGCCAATTGCGGGTACATGCGCTACCATCGGTCGGCCGCGCCTCGCATCGCATAACATTGCGGCAAATTCGGTTGCGAACTTCGGAATCGGGACACTAGCGCCATGAATGACAGATTTCTCAAGACCGGCATCTTTCTCGCTCCGTTTCACGCGCTTGCCGAGAATCCGCTGCTGGCGCTCGAGCGCGACATGGACCTTCTGGTCCATCTCGATAAGCTCAACTATCACGAGGCGTGGATCGGCGAGCACCACTCGGGCGGCTTCGAAATCATCCCTTGCCCGGAAATGTTCATCGCCGCGGCCGCCGAGCGTACGCGCCACATTCGCCTCGGCACCGGCGTCGTTTCGCTGCCGTACCACAACCCGTTCACGCTCGCCGGGCGCATGATGCAGCTCGACTACATGACGCGCGGGCGCGCCATGTTCGGGGTCGGGCCGGGCTCGCTGATCTACGACGCGGTCAAGATGGGGCTCAAGGCCGAGGACCAGCGCCGCAAGCTCGACGAGTCCCTCGACGTCATCATGGAACTGATGCAGGGCGGCATGGTGACCAAGAAAACCGACTGGTTCGACCTCAACGAGGCGCGCCTGCAGCTCAAGAGCTATTCACAGCCGATGATCGAGATGGCGGTCGCGTCCTCCCGCTCGCCGAGCGGCGCGCTCGCCGCCGGCAAGCACGGCATCGGCATGCTTTCGATCGGCGGCACGTCGGACGAGTCGCTCAAGGCGCACGCCAGCAACTGGGGCGTCTACGAGGAAAGCGCGCGGGCGAACGGCAAGACGCCGGACCGGCGCAAGTGGCGCATCGTCACCTTCGCCCACGTGGCGGAGACGCGCGAGCAGGCGCGGGCGGACGTGAAGTTCGGCCTTGAGGACTTCAAGCGCTACTTCAGCGAGATCGCGACCTTCCCGATCATCCCGCCCGACATCACGTCCGATCCGGCGGAGTACCTCTTGTCGTCGGGCCTCGCCTGCATCGGCACGCCGGACGATTGCGTGCGTCATTTCGAGCGGCTGTGGAAAGGCTCGAACGGCGGTTTCGGCGGCGTCCTGCTGCTGGCGCACAACTGGGCCGACTGGCCGGCGACGCAGAAGAGCTACGAGCTGATGGCGCGCTACGTTCACCCGCACTTCCAGCGCAATGCCAACGAGCTGCGCGACTTCAGCTACGACGACGCGAAGGCCAAGTACGAGACCGCCGGCCAGCAATCGAAGGCCGCGGTCCAGGCGGCGATCGACCGGTACCAGGCGCGCCGGGCGTGAGCCCGCGCGCCTCGGCCTGCGTGAGTACGCAAGCCTTGCGCGGCGCAGACATCGTGGCGCGCTCGCTCGAGCGCCTCGGCTGCAAGCACGTCTTCACGCTCTCGGGCAATCACATCATGTCGCTGTTCGATGCGGCGCTCGAGACCAGGCTCGACTTGGTGCACGTGCGCCACGAAGCCGCCGCCGTGCACATGGCCGACGCGTGGGGGCGCCTGACCGGCGAGGCCGGGGTGGCGCTCGTCACCGGCGGCCCGGGCCATGCCAACGCGGTCGGCGCGCTGTTCACGGCGCTCGGTGCCGAGTCCCCCATGGTCTTGCTGTCGGGCCATGCGGCGACCTGGGAATTGGGCCGTGGCGGCTTCCAGGAAATCCGCCAAGCCGACATGGCGGCGCCGGTCGCCAAGGCGTCGTGGGTGGCGAAATCGGCGGCGACGCTCGGCTGCGACGTGCGCGAGGCGATGCGCGTCGCCACGACCGGTCGTCCGGGCCCGGTCCATCTGAGCCTGCCGTCGGATCTCCTCGAGGAGCGCGTCGAGAGCAATGCGATCGTCTGGCCCGACGGGCTCGACGCGGTGCCGTCCGCTCCTATTCTCACGCCGCCCATGGCCGACGCGGTGCTGGCGGCGGTCGGTGCCGCGGCGCGCCCGATCGTCTTCGCCGGCCCGCAGCTCTCCGGAGCGAGCGGGCGCGCGTTGCTCGCGCGCCTGGAGGCGGCGACCAAAACGCCCGCCGTCGTCATCGAGAGCCCGCGCGGCATTGCCGATGCCACCCTCGGCGCGTTCACGGACCTCGTCCGGCGCGCCGACCTCATCGTGCTTCTCGGCAAGGCGCTCGATTTCACCACGCGCTGGGCGGCGGGGTCGGCGTTCGATCCGGCGGTGCGGTTGATTTCCATCGATCCCGACGCCGCGCTGGTCGATCGCGCGGCGCGCGAGATGGGCGAGCGGCTGGTTCTCGGCTGCACCGCCGACGTGAGGAAGGCCGCCGAGACGCTCATCGCGCGCGCCGCTCAGGTTGCGACGCGCGAGGGCCGCTGGCTCGTGGAAGCCCGCGCCGCCCTCGACAATCGCCCCGACGCCTGGGCCACGATCGCGTCAAGGACGCCAGGGCTATTGCACCCGGCCGAAGTGTTCCGCGTGCTGCGCCGCTATGTCGAGCAAGACGAGAATAGCATTCTGATTTGCGACGGCGGCGAGTTTGCTCAATGGGGCCAGAGCATGCTGCCGGTGCGCCGGCGCCTCATCAACGGGGTTGCCGGCTCGATCGGAAGCTCGCTTCCTTTCGCCACGTCGGCCAGGCTCACGGACCCGACGGCGCTCGTCTTTGCCGTTCTCGGCGACGGGACGATCGGCTTCCACCTGGCCGAGTTCGAAACCGCGGCGCGGCGCGGATTGCCGTTCGTCGCCGTGCTCGGCAACGACGCCCGCTGGAACGCGGAGAGCCAGATTCAGCTGCGGGAGTACGGCGAGGCGCGCATGCGCGGCTGCGAGCTGCTGCCGGCGCGCTACGATCAGGCGGCGGTGGCGCTCGGCGGGCACGGAGAGTTTGTTGAACACGCCGCCGACCTGCCCGGCGCCATCGAGCGCTCGCTCGCGAGCGGCAAGCCGGCCTGCATCAACAT
>DASZJC010000541.1:0-2796 GCA_035948495.1 Xanthobacteraceae bacterium
TTGTCTAGTGGCTAGACGGGCACGCTCGGCTCCTCCCCGTCCGAGTATAGCGAGCCGCGCAACCGCAGCGACCCCCTTTAGCGCTAATCGTTACCGCAGTCCCCGCAGAAACTGATCAGGCCCGATGTCGCAGATGGGTCATTCGCTACAGATCGGTGGGGGCCGAAAATCGCGCCATGTCCGCTGTTCCCCGAAAGGCGACGTAAAGTCAGAGCCTTGGCTTCAGCGCGAGGGGGCACGGCGGTCGTCGCCGCGAGCCCCCGCAACGTCCCGCTATGATGGTTGCGCGGTGTTACTGTCAATCGGCCGGCCGCGCTTGCGTTTGAGCGCGGCTTTCCGGCGATAGCTCTCGACGTTCATCTCCAGGATGGTGGCGTGGTGCACGAGCCGGTCGATAGCCGCCAGCGTCATGGCCTGGTCGGCGAAAATCTTGCCCCATTCGCCGAACGGCTGGTTGGCCGTGATGAGCAGGGATCGGCGTTCATAGCGGGCGGCGATCAGCTCGAACAGCACGCTGGTCTCGGCCTGATCCTTGGTGACGTAGACGATATCGTCGAGGATCAGCAGCTGGTACTTGTCGAGCTTGGTGATGGCGGCCTCAAGCCCCAGCTCCCGGCGCGCCACCTGCAGCCGCTGGACGAGGTCGGTGGTGCGCATGAACAGCACGCGCCGGCCGTTCTGGACGAGAGCCAGACCGAGCGCCGCCGCAAGATGGCTCTTGCCCCCGCCGGGCGGGCCAAAGAGCAGGATATTGGCACCCTGATCAAGCCAGCCGTCCCCGGCGGCGAGCGCCATGACCTGCGCCTTGCTGACCATGGGCACGGCGTTGAAGTCGAAGGTGTCGAACGTCTTGCCGGCCGGCAATCGCGCGCCGGCAAGATGCCGCTCGATGCGGCGGCGACCGCGGTCGGCCACCTCATGTTCGGCGAGCGCCGCCAGGAAGCGGGCCGCAGGCCAGCCCTCCTTGTCCGCACGTGCGGCGAGGGCGGCCCACATCAGCTTGATGGCGGGCAAGCGCAGCTCGCTCAACAAGAGTTCGACGCGGGCAGCCTCGATGGTGTTGTTGCTCGTCATGCCGCAACCTCCAGGCTGGAGGCCGGCTCGACGACATGGACCGCCGCCAGTTCGTCGTAGGCGTCGAGCGCCACCAGCTTCACATCGATGACCGGCACCGATGCCGGGGATGGGGCGAAGCGTTCACGCAGCAACGCCATATCCGGTAATCGTCCGGCATCGAGTTCCGCGTCGATGACCTGCGCCAGCTCGGCCTCGCAGGCCCGATCGTGCGCCAGCGCCAGCAACTCGACAGTGACCTGGCACGCCCGCTTGTCGCCGACTTCGGCGCGCAACGCCTCGAAGGCTTTGCGATAGGCCTGACGCGGGAACAGCTGATCGCGGTAGACCAGATTGGGCAGCGCCATCGGCTTCTTGCGCAGCGCATGGATCACGTGGCGGTAATCGACGACGTGACCGCCCTTGCGGTCCGAGACCGGCCGTCCCCGTCTGAGCGTCATCATTGGCGTCGAGCCAAGGAAACAGTCGAGCCGGTCGTCGTAGAGGTGCACGCGCAGGCGATGGCCGATCAGCCGCGACGGCGCGGTGTAGAAAACGCGGCGCAGAATGAAGCCGCCGCTCGACGTGACCGTGACGATCTTCTCCTCGTAATCGGCGGTGCGACGCTTCGGCAGCGGAGTAAGCCTGGACCGCTCCAACTCGATGCGCTTGCGGTTGTTGGCATTCCGCCGGCCGACGACCTCGTCGACGAAGCGGCGGTAGGCATCGAGATCGTCGAAGTCCCGGCCGCCGCGCAGCAGCAGCGCGTCTTCGAGCGCCTTCTTGAGATGGCCATGCGAACTCTCGATCGACCCGTTCTCGTGCGCGACGCCGGGGTTGTTGCGGGTTGGCGTCATGCCGTAATGGCCGCAGAACGCCTCGTAGCGCAGCGTCAAATCCTCCTTGGCGTCGGCATCGAGATTGCGGAAGGCGGCCGACAAGCTATCGCTGCGATGTTGCTCGGGAACGCCGCCGAGCGTCCACAGCGCGTTCTGCAGGCCCTCGGCCAACGCGACGAAACTCTCGCCGCCGAGCACAACATGGGCATGCTCAAAACCCGAGAATGCCAGTCGGAAATGATAGAGCCGATGCGCCAGCGCGACGCCGGCAATCGTGACGCCGAGCGCGCCCGCGTCGGTGAAGTCGGACAGGCCAAGACGGCCGGGCTCATGCTCCTGCCGGAAGATGACGTCCTGCTCCGGGCCGGCCAGCGCCCGCCAACCCCGCATGCGCCGTTCCAGCGTGCGCCGGATGCCGGGGCCGATCTCGGGGTGGCGCCGCCGCATCTCGTCGAAAACCGCAATGGCGCGGATGCCGGGGGTCGCCTTCAGGATCGGGACGATCTCGCTATCCCAAACATCGGCAAGCGGGTCGGGCCGTCGCCGGCCACGCGGCGCCTTCTTTTGGGATGGCAGGCGCGGATTATTCTCGATTCGGTAGCCGGTCGCCGTGCTAAAGCCGGCTTTGGCGGCAGCAACGGCAGTGTCGTGGGTTTGTCGGCAACTCATGTACAGCCTCATCTGGTGGTCGCTGATGTGGAGGCCGGGCAAAGTCTGATCCCTCGTTCAGGAGACGAATCAGACGCTTGACCCGGTCGCTCACGACCGCCAGACGGATTCCGAAAACCCGCCGCCGGGGGTGGACTGCCGTCGGTCGGGCTACGCCCTCCCTCCTTCAGCCCACCCCCGGCGCATTCTCATCCTGATTGACGCTGCTCTCTCATCTTGATTGTCGCCGCGCACA
>DASZJC010000542.1:0-7020 GCA_035948495.1 Xanthobacteraceae bacterium
CTCGGCGGTATCCAATATCCGCTGCGACGTGCCCGAATTGCGTCCCGCGCCTTCCATGCAGCCCGGCCCTTACGATCTTGCCCCAACCGCCCGTCGAATCGCGGCGGCGGCCGTTCATACGAGCCTACCGACTAGTTGACAAGTTACTTACTAGTTGGTAGGCAACGGTGATATTGGCTGGCGTCCGCGCGACCGGGCGGTCGCGCATCGTCGGCACCGCCGGGGAGATCGTCGCATGGCCGCGACGTTCGCCGAGCTGACCGAACGCCAGCTGCGCGGCGCCATGGCGGTCCTGCAGTCGCTCGCCGACGAGAGCGGCGACTGCCGGCCGCGCGATGACCCACCGCGTCGACTCAGGCATCGCCAACGGCAGCAATCTCGCCTTCACCCAGGCCTGCGCCTATCCGGACGGCACCAAGGTGTTCTGCGTCGCCATGCTCGAGTTGCAAGGCGGCAAGATCGTGCGGCAGACCGCCGTGCAGGCGTGGGATGCGTAGCGCATGATGCGCCCGAGCAAAGGACGGAACGGGCGCCACGCCGATCCGCTGCCGCGCTACACCGCCTGCGGCGATCCGGCGACAAGCTGGTCCTGGGCGACCACGCAGTTGCGGCCGCGCCGCTTGGCGGCGTAGAGGCAGTTGTCGGCGCGCTCGACCAGATCCTGGGCGCTGTCGCTGCGGCGAAATTCCGCCACGCCGAGCGAAATCGTCACGCGGCCGAGGCTCTCGCCGGTCTTGCGGCGGCGCAGCTCCTTCGACATCGTCGACTGCCGTATTCGTTCCGCCACGCTCGCCGCCGCCACCAGCCCGGTCCCCGGCAGGATGATGGCGAATTCCTCCCCGCCGTAACGGGCGACGACGTCCTGGCCCTTGACCGCCTGCTTCATTTCCCCGGCGATGAGGCGCAGCACATGGTCGCCCATCTGGTGGCCGTGCGTATCGTTGAACGACTTGAAGTTATCGACGTCGGCGAGGACGAGGCAGAACAGTTCGCCGCTGTCCCGGCTCTTGGCGATGATCCGCTCCAGCGATTGATCGAAGTGCTTGCGGTTGGCGAGCATGGTGAGCGGATCGCTGAGACTCTCGGCGCGGATCGAGACGAGATCTTCCTGGAGGTGCGCGATCTGCTTGCGGGAGAGGCCGAGGTTTGCGCTCAGCGTAGTGTTTTCCCGCTCCACCTCCTTGGTCGAGAAGACGAGGCTTTCGACGATCAGGCGCAGGGTGTCGCGGTCGATCGGCAGCGCCAGCTTGCGGGTGTTGTCGACAAGCTCGTCCTGATACTGCGCGGTCGCGCCGATCGCGGCCTCGATCATCGCCACGATCTGATCGACCTCGTCGTTGATCTTCGCGCCGACGGTCTCCACCCGCTCGGCCGCCCGCGCAGTGGAGAAAAACTGGTAGTAGATCTGATCAAGCTCGGCGGGCGACAGCGTCCGGCGTTGCGCCAGGATGCCATTGATGTGCTCGTTGAGCTTGGGCCGGGTGCCGGCGACGTAGGTGTACCAAATTTCGAAGCTTTGCGGCTCGGCGGAAAGTTGCAGCGCCTTGACTTGCGCGAGCGCCTGTTCCGCCAGCGCGATCGTGCGATCCGAATCTGTTTGGGTCATCACCGCATCCCCGCCGACGCTGATAACAATTTTCGCAGGGCGGTGAAAGTGGCCGGGCCGGCGGCCCATAAACTGTCGGTATGATCTATTTGCCTGATTTCTAAACCCCAAGCTGCAAGCACGCATTGGCCCCAACGACGCCCGGATCACAACCGCACGAGATCCCGGATGGCGCCACGGATCGGCACCGCCGCAAAGGCTCCGTCCGGGCGCTGCAGCATGACCGGCACGGGGGCGGTCGGCCGCATGGTCGGCTGAAACGTGTAGTCGATGCGCACGTTCGGCGCGACGGCGATGCGGTAGCGCGTGAGGATCGCGGCGAGCGCAACCTTGATCACGCTCAATCCGAACCAATAGCCCGGGCAGATGCGCGGGCCGGCGCCGAACACCGGAAATTCGAACGGCGTGGGATCGATCGTCGCCCACCGCTCGGGCAGGAACCGGTCCGGCTCGGGGTAGAGATCGGGCATGCGGTTGGTGAGAAACGTGCTGAGCACGACCCGCGTGCCGCGCGGCAGGCGGTGGCCGGACAGGGTGGTCTCGTCCTGGGCGACGCGCATCTGCATGGGAACGGGCGGCACAAGGCGCATCGACTCCTTGATCACCGCGTCGAGCCGCGGGAGCTTGGCGAGCGTCTCCAGCGCCGGCGGTTCGCCGCCCAGCCGGTCGTGCAATTCATCCGCCAGCTCGCGCGCGACCCGCGGGTGCTGGGCCAACAGAAGGAGCGTCCAGAACAGCGTGCTCTGGCCGGCTTCCGTCGCGCCGCCGTAGAGCGAGGGGATGTGCCCGACGATGGCCGCGTCCGAGGCGGGGCGGCCGTCGAGATCCGGGCTGTTGACGATCAGCGCGGCGAGATCGCGCTCGTCCGCGTGGCCGCGCTTCGTCTGCGCCCAGGCGAGGATGCGCCGTTCGAGCGCCTCGGATTCGCGCACCATGCGGCCGTACGGGGTGAACGGCAGGTTGACCGGAAAGGCGGAGGACCCGCGCGCCCACTTGCGCTCCGTCACCCGGGTGATCGCGTCCGCGATCGGATAGCCGTGCTGGCGGTCGTCGCCGAACAGCAACCCGATGGCGAGCGCGCGCAGGACGCGCCGGGCGTAGCTCCACAGGTCGATGGTCTCGCCGAGCGGCCAGGCGGCGATGTCCTCGGCGGCGAGCCGGACCATGTCCTCGCCCATGGCATCGACGCTGGCGCGGCGCAGCGGCGCGGCGATGAGCTTGCGGTAGTGCGCGTGGCGCGGGCCGGTCATGCGCATCAGGCCTTGGGTCATCCGCCGCGCCGCCGAACCGCGCGGCCCGCCGGGCATGAGGCTGACCGAGCGCCAGATCGCCGGGTCCTCCAGAATCTCGCGATGGAAGGCGGCGCCGGCGGTGAGCACGAGCGGAACGCCGAACAGAACGACGCGCGGATCCCGGTAGAACGGCAGCGCGGCGTCGAGCAGCACGAACGGCCCGAAGGCCTGGTAGCAGCGGCGCGCGGCCGAGAGCGGCTCGCGCATCAGGCGCAGCCCCCAGCGCAACGCCGCGATGCCGCTCACCCGCACCGGGGCCGTGCTGTCCATGCCCCGGCTCATCGGCTCGGCAACGCGCGCGCGACGAAGCAATGGCTGAACAACCCGGCCGCGCGCTCGTGCAGCTCCCAGCCGCCGCGGCCCGGCCACAGCGCCGAGAGTTCCCGCCCGTCGAAGCCGGCGCGCGCGCTCGCCACCGCGTCATGGACGGTGACGTCGTTGCAGCCGATCGCCCACAGCACCCGGCTTGCCCGGACGGCGAACTTGGCGCGGCGCGGCTCGCACGCCACGAACAGCCGGCACGCCGGCGCCGCCTGGGCGAACAGGCGGGCGAGCTGCGCTTCCGTGAAATGGTGCAGAAACAGGTTGCCGGTGATGGCGTCGAGATCGCCGGGTCTTGCCCGGCCGAGGAAGTCGAACACGTCGGCGGTGACCGTTTCGACCGTCCAGGCGAGCGCCGCGAAGGCTTCGCGCGTCTCCCGGCTGACGATGTCCTGGCGATCGAGCAGGATCGCGGTGACGCCCGGCCAGCGCCGCGCCAGCCGGCGCGCGATCCGCAGCATGAACGACCCGTCCCCGGCGCCGAGATCGAGAAGCCGGCGCGGCCGGGTGGGCTCGCCGTGGGCGAGGAGGGCGCGCGCCATGATGCCGGCCTGCCCCATCCAGGCGTTGAGGCGCACGAGATCGCGCCGCGAGCGCATGGCCCGCGGATCGTCCGCCGGCAGTTCATCCAGCCACTCGGGTTCGAGCTTGCGGGGCAGCATGGCGGGGTTGTTCTAAATTATTGCCGGAGCAGGGGCAAAAACCGGCCCCGACCCCGGTTTGGCACGAACCGCTTGGCCGGCCCACGCCGCGAAGAGCCCGGCCCGCTCTCCCCGCTTGAACCTCCGGGCGAAGCCGGTAATGTGTGCCCCTGCCCGGAGCGGCTCGGCCGCAAACCGCCGCACAGAAGGCGGGCGGAGCCGCTTCGGCCCTGGGAGGCAATGAGCTTGAAGCATTCGCTCCTCCACAAGCGCGACTTCTATGCCGGCGGCCTGATGATGCTGTTCGGCCTGTACGCCGCGGTCAACGGCCCGAACTACACGCTCGGCACCCTGATGCACATGGGGCCGGGGTTCATGCCGACGGCGCTCGGCGTCATCCTGGTCATCCTCGGCATGATCATTGCCGGAAGCGCCGCGGCGACCCCGCCGGGCGAGGACGAGGGCATCCTGCCCGAGCATCCGCAATGGCTGGGCTGGGCATGCATCCTCGCCGGGCCCCTCGCCTTCATCGTGTTCGGCAAGCTCGGCGGCATGATCCCAGGCACCTTCGCCTGCGTGTTCGTCTCCGCGCTCGGCGACCGCACCGCGACCTGGCGGGGCGTAACGATCCTGGCGACGGTGGTGACCCTGTTCGGCGTGCTGCTGTTCCACTCGGTGCTGGGCATCCCGATGCCGATTCTGCACTGGATGTAACGATAATGGACGTCATCCAAACCTCCCTCTCAGGCCTGTGGTACGGCTTCGAGGTTGCATTCGGACTGCACCAGGTCACCATCTGGGGCTTCACCATACTCTTTCCGATGAACCTGATGTGGTGCTTCGTCGGCGTGCTCGTCGGCAACATGGTCGGCGTGCTGCCCGGCATGGGCCCGCTCGCCACCATCTCGATCCTGCTGCCGCTGACCTTCGGCATGAAGCCGGTCGGCGCCATCCTGATGCTGGCCGGCGTCATGTACGGCGCCCAGTACGGCGGCGCGATCTGCTCGATCCTTCTCAACCTGCCGTGCCACCCGCCGCACGCCGTCACCTGCCTCGACGGCTTCCCCATGACAAAGCAAGGCCGCGGGGGGGTGGCCCTCGCCGTCACGGTGTTTGCCTCGTTCGTCGGCGCCTCGTGGGGCATCACCGAGATGATTTTCCTCTCGCCCATCCTGGTGAAGGTGGCGCTCGAGTTCGGCCCGGCGGAAATCTGCAGCCTCATGCTGCTTGGATTGCTGGCAGGCTCCACGCTCGCGCGCGGCTCGCCGGTGAAGGGCGTGTGCATGACCGTGCTCGGCCTGCTGCTGGGCAGCGTCGGCTCCGATCTGGAAACCGGCCAGCAGCGCTTCACCTTCGGGCTCGCCGAACTCGACGACGGCGTCGAGCTGATCGCGCTCGCGCTCGGCCTGTTCGGCATCGCCGAGTTCATGAGCAGCATCAATCAGGTCGGCTCGATCAACACGCAGTATGCCAACGTGCGCCTGCGCGACATGCGGCCAACCAAGGAGGACATGCGGCGGTCGATCTTCCCGATGATCCGCGGCACCCTGGTCGGCAGCCTGTGCTCGCTCATCCCCGGCACCGGGCCGACCATCGCCTCGTTCGTCGCCTACGCCACGGAAAAGAAGGTGTCGAAGACGCCCGAACTCTTCGGCACCGGCATGATCGAAGGCGTGGTGTGCCCGGAGACGTCGACCCACTCCTCGGTCCAGGGCGACTTCATCCCGACCATGAGCCTGGGCATTCCCGGCGATGCGGTCATGGCGCTCCTGCTCGGCGCGCTGATCATCCAGGGCATCGTGCCCGGCCCGCAGCTCATCAGCCAGCACCCCGACATTTTCTGGGGCCTGGTCGCGAGCTTCTGGATCGGCAACATCCTCTTGGTGCTGCTCAACGTGCCGCTGATCGGCATCTGGGTGAAGATGCTGGCGATCCCGTACAAGTATCTCTATCCGAGCGCGCTGTTCTTCGTCTCGATCGGCGTCTACGCGGCCAACAACGACTTCTTCCAGGTCGGCGAAGTCGTGGTGATCGGCATCCTCGGCTACGCGCTGCTGCGGCTCGGCTTCCATCCGGCGCCGATCCTGCTCGGCTTCGTGCTCGGGCCGCGGTTCGAGGAGAACTTCCGCCGCGCCATGCTGATCTCGCGCGGCGATCTCGCCACCTTCATCGAGCGCCCGATCAGCGCGGTGTTCGTCGTCCTGTGCGTCCTTCTCATCGGCCTGCAGATCTACGTGCGGCTGCGCGGCACGAAGGCGGACGTGTACCTGCCGCCCGAGCAAGCTCTCCAGCCGGGCGCGGAACAGCGCTTGGCCGAACCCGTCGCGGCGCCTCTGGGCGCCGACGCCACCCGCGTGGTGCCGCGCTAGCCGGCTCATCGGTCAAAAGTCTCAGCCCCGTCAGCGCGCGGAAGAACCAAGCCCCAGCAGGTCGCGCGCCTGCGCGGGCGTCGCGGGCCGCCGTCCGTGCCGCGCGATCGCCTCGACGGCGAGCGACACGAGCTGCGCATTCGAACGGGCCAGGCGATCCTTGCTCAGTCGGATGTTGTCCTCGAGGCCGGTGCGCACCGCATCGGCGCCGCGCGCGAGCGCCCAGTCGAGCACTTCCGCCTGGTGGCGTCCGATTCCCGCGGCCGTCCAGGTCGCCTGCGGAAACAGCCGCTGGAACTCGCCGAGCAGGATGTCGAGCAGATGCTCCTGGGCCGGCATGGCGTTCTTGACCCCCATGACGAACTGCACGTGCGGCGGAAAGAAGATCTTGCCGAACACCAGCGCCGCCCCGGTGCCGTAGATGAAGAAGTCGTAGTATTCGAGCGCGCTGCCGATCCAGCTGGCGAGCGCGGCCTTTCTCGGCGTCTTCACGCCGTGCATGTCGGCCGGGCGCGGCCCGGCCTGCGCGCCGGCAGTTGAAATGCTCATGTGGCTCCTCCCACGGGGTTCCGAGCGATTGGTGACGATTGGGCTTGACGCTTCAGTGCCGCGGGATCGCCGGGTGGCGCGCGAGCCGGGTCTGCGCGGCCAGGCGGATCGGGGCATTGGCGGCGCCGAAGCCCGCGTAGCCGCGCCGCTGCACGATCTCGAAAAAGAATCCGCCGTCGAAATCCTTGGTGTAGGCCTGGAAGTACTCGGCCGCGCCTTGACGGTCGTAGAGCACGTTGTTC
>DASZJC010000543.1:0-4030 GCA_035948495.1 Xanthobacteraceae bacterium
CGCCTTCTCCGCCGCCGCCTGCGGCGTCATCCCTTCGCGGATCACGTCGGCCTCGGCCGTGCCCCAGATCTGCTGGCCGTTCGCCTCGGCGTAACCGGGGTTGAAGGCGGGATAATTCGCCACGGTCGGATCGAGCATGCCTTGCCGGGCGTAGGCCGAGCGGTGCGGGTCCTTGGGATCGAGCCAGAACGGATCGTTCCTGACGAGGTCCGGCATGGTCGGCAGCCAGCGCCCGAGCCCGGCTTTGAGGTACTCGTTCAACACCTTCGGCTGAATTGCGTACTTCAGGAAGTCCTTGGCGACGTCGACGTTCCTCGCGCCCTTGGGGACGAAGCAGGCGCCGACCCCGAGTTGCGACGCCATCGGCTTGCCCGCGTTGTCGAGCGGCAGACCCATCGTCACGATGTCGTCGTACTCCTCCTTCTTGTGATAGAGCGCGAGTTCGGTCGAGATCGTGCCATCGATATTCATGATGATCTGCTTGGCGTGGAACGCGTTGTTGTCGTCGGCGTCGCTCCAGCTCAGAGCGCCGGGCGGGACATAGCCTTCCTTGTAGGCCGTGGTGATGTAGCTCAGCGCCTGGATCACCGCCTCCTTGACGTGCGGATCGTCGAGATGCGGCGTGCCGTCCGGCGTGACGATGCGGCTGCCGCCATAGGCGAGCAGAAATTGATGGAACAGAGCGTTGCCGTCGGCCGGCCCGGTGGTGGTCGGCTGCAGCCCGAGCGCATAGACGCCGCGCACGCCCTTGTCGCGCAACGCCTTCTGCATCGGCTTGAAAAAGTCCCAGAAGGCATCCCAGGTCTTCGGCGCGTCCGACATTTTGTAGCCGGCTTTCTCGACCAGCGAGTTCCAGATGTGGAACGGAAGCACCGACGCCCTGTCGGGGACGAAGTAGCAGGCGCGCTTCTTGGTAACGTTGTTGTAGCACTTGGCGGAAAGCAGCGCCGTGGGGTGGAATTGCGACGCCTGGGTCTCGACCACGTCGGTCAGGTCGATGAGCTTGTCGTTCCAGGCGTTCTGCGGAACGATCGTCACGCTGCCCACGAAGCTTTGCATTAGATCCGGCACGTCGCCGCTGGTGAGCGCCGAGATGATCTTCTGGAACAGCGGCCCGAACGGAATGATGCTGTAATCGATCGCGTTGCCGCTCGCCTTCTCGTAGTCGCCGACCATCCTGAGGAACGCAGCGTCCTCCTCGGGGATGAAGCCCTGGCCCCACCAGACGCTCGCGGTCTTGGCGGCCGCGTTGGCGATGAAGGGACGTCCGAGGGTTCCGGCTGCCGCAAGGCCGACGGACCCGCGCAACACCGAACGCCTGCTGAACTTGCTCATGCTGATCCTCCCTGCTGACCCTCCCCGCGCGAATCGCGTCGCGGCCGGTGTGGCCATCCTTCAAGTTCTGAATGTTCGGGCGCTCTGTTTCTCCGGCGCGAGATAACGGAGTCTCGATTCAAGCGAGCGGCGCCTTGTCCGGTGATCCTACCGCAAACTGCCTCCATTGCAATGCAGCCATGCAAGAAGCACCCCTTGCCAATTGAGACGAAGCGTGCCGCGCCCACGTCCGGCAACGGGTTGAGTCCGCCGGTCGTTGGAAATTCGCGTGGCGAGGGAGGCGGCCCCGCGGGCCGCTCAACCGGCGCGGGCGGTGGCGCCCTCCGGCTCCGCGGCGTCATCCGTATAAGCGGCGCTCAGGATTGCCTTGAGTTCCGGAATGCAGGATCCGCAATTCGTTCCCGCACGCAAAACGGCGCCGATCTCGACGACGCTGGTCAAGCGCCGCTGCGCGATCGCGCCGCGCAACGCAAGCAACCCCACCCCAAAGCACGCGCAGATCGTCTTGCCGGCCGCATCCTGGACGGCGGCGCCGGCCGGGGACCCGGCGAGCACGAACGTCCGCATGTCGGGTTCGATGCGCGTGCCCAGGAGCGCCACCAGGGACTCTCGCAAGGGCAGCGCAGACGCCTTGGCAGCGATGAACAAACAAGCCTCCAGGCGGCTTGCGACGACGCTGGCATAGCGGAAGGTGCCGCGCGCCGGATCCGCATAGATCACCAGTTCCGCCGCGGGTGGAGCATCGAGGAGCGCCGAGATCCATAGCTTGGTGCCGCTATCGCTGGGCAACGCCTCCCAACCCACAAGGGTGAACGCGTGTCCCCGTTCCAGCGGCACCCGTGCCCAGTAGTAGGGGCCAAGCGGCACTTGTTCGGAGCCGCGCAGCAGCAGGCCGTGCCACTGCGGCGTCACCGGCGCGACCCGGACCGGCGTTGCCTTCAGTTCGGGCTGTCCGGAGACGGGGTCGGTGGCGCCGCCGACAATCGCGCCGATGGGCCCAGCGGACGTGAACCGATCGGTCCAGTGAATCGGCGCGAAAACCTCGCCCTCGCGCAGGTCGCTCGATAGGCGGACCGGCAGCACGGTGGCGCCATGCGGGCTTTCGATGCGGGCAAGACCGCCGGCGTTAAGGCGCAATCGCCCGGCATCCGCGGGATGAACGTCGAGCAGGGGCTCGCGCTCGTGCGCCATCAGCCGCGGCAATCGCCCGGTGCGCGTCATCGTGTGCCACTGATCGCGTACGCGTCCGGTGTTGAGGACCAGCGGCCACTGATCGTCGGGCGCGACCGCCGGCGGCCGGTACGGCGTGGGCACGAAGCGGGCACGGCCATCCGGGGTGGCAAACCCTCTGCCGTCCCCGAACAGGCGCTTGGGGATGGACCACGGCTCCGACGTGCCTCGCGGCAGCGGCCACAGGATTGGCGGCAGCGTGTCGTAGTCTTCGTCGCTCAAATCGGACAGCGCCCCGATATCGAAGATTCGGCGCTTCGGTCCTTGGTTCTCGAAGCCGGACAAGGCGGCGTGCTCGCGAAAAATCTCCGCCGGGTTGCGGTAGGCGAACGCCGTCTGCCATCCTATGCGCCGCGCAACTTGCGTCAGCATCCACCAATCCGGTCGCGCTTCGCTGGGCGCCGGCCGGAACGCGCGCTGGCGCGAGATGCATCGTTCCGAGTTGGTGACCGTGCCGTCCTTCTCGCCCCAGGCCGCCGCCGGCAGGACGATGTCGGCAAAGCGCGTCGTGTCGGTCGGCCAGCAATCGCTGACGACGACAAAGGGGCACGCGCCGAGCGCCGCGCGCACGCGTTCGGCGCGCGGCATGCTGACCGCCGGGTTGGTACTGAGGATCCACAGCGCCTTGATCTTGCGCTCGAGCAGCGCGTCGAACAGGTCGACCGCCTTGAGCCCGGGGCGTACGGCCATTCGCGGGGCGTTCCAGAAGCGGCGCACGCGATCCACGTCCGCCGGATCCGCGAAGCTCATGTGCGCGGCGAGTTGGTTGGCAAGGCCGCCGACCTCGCGGCCGCCCATGGCGTTGGGCTGGCCGGTCAACGAGAACGGCCCCATGCCGGGCCGCCCGATCCGGCCGGTCGCGAGATGGCAGTTGATGATCGCGTTGACCTTGTCGGTTCCGGCACAGGACTGGTTGGTGCCCTGTGAGTAGAGCGTCACACTGCGCTCGGTGGCGGCGAACCAGTCGTAGAACCGGGCAAGATCGGCGGCCGGCACGTCCGCGATTTCCGCCGCGCCGGAGAGCGAAGGCGCCGACTTGCGCGCAGCCTCGACCGCGACGCCGAAATCGCGCGTGAACTCCCGTGTCCATGCCGCGTTGCAGACCCCGCGTTCGACGAGGTGCACCAGCAGGCCGGCAAACACCGCCACATCCGAGCCGGGACGGAGCGCCAGGTGAAGGTCCGCGATGTCGCCCGTCGGCGTGCGGCGCGGATCGATCGTCACGACCCGCGTGCGGCGTTTTTCCTTCGCGGCGGCGAGCCGCTGGTAGAGGACCGGATGACACCAGGCGGTATTGCTGCCGACGAGAACGACGAGATCGGCTGCTTCGATATCCTCGTAGCAGCCGGGCACGATGTCCTCGCCGAACGCGCGGACGTGACCGGCGACCGAGGAGGCCATGCACAGCCGCGAATTGGTGTCGATATTGGCGGTCCCGACGAAGCCTTTCATCAGCTTGTTGGCG
>DASZJC010000544.1:0-4541 GCA_035948495.1 Xanthobacteraceae bacterium
GGTTGACGATCTGCATCGCCTCGTCGAAGCGTATTACGATCACGTTCTCCTGGGCCGCCAGTTTGCGTAAGGTGTCGCGGATTTCGACGTAATGCGCATCGCGCAGCGTCTGGTTGGCGAATTGCAGGCCGACCAGCACCACATCCACCTTGTGCGCCTTCAGCCATTCGATCTGCTCCTTGACGGTCAAGGCGAATTCGTCGGCCGTCACATAGGCGAGGGCATCATTGGTGCCGACCTGCCAGAGCACGAGGTCGGGCTCCTCCAGCGCGACCTCGTTCTTCATGCGGGTGGCGGCATTGGCGGCCAGCTCGCCGGAGACGCCGCGATTGATCATGACGACCTCGATGCCCTTAAGCGCGTGCTCGAGCATCGCCTCGATCAATGCGGTATAACTGCCGTGGCGTGGGCCGATGCGGCCGGGAGCCGCGCCCATGGCGAGGATACGCAAGGTCTTACGCTGCGCCAGCGCCGCCGCGACGTTCGGCAGCGGCGATTCATTGGCGACCGCGGTCGCCCCAGTCTGGCACGCCTTCGAGACCGGCGACGCCATTGCGTCGGGCGCCGGAGCGGCCACGGGCGGACCCTGCGCGCGCCCCGGCGCGAAACCGATCAGTGCGCCTATGAACGCTGCTCCGAGGGTGCAGGCAAGGCGGGTCGTATGCGTTGTCGCGATTCGGCAAGCCATGCGGTGAAGGCCATAATGATGATGCCGGAAACTACCACGGCGGTGTCGAAGCCGATACGGCCGCGGTCAAGCAAGCGGGCGACTTGTCCGCCGAGGCTCAACAGCGAGCCGACGCAGAACACTGCGAGCGAGTTGCGCCCGAGCATGGCCAGCAAGCCGATCAGCGGTGTGATGATGCGGCGCACATAAGGCAGATCGGCGCACCAGCGGATATAGCGGAAGGCGAGCGAAAATACGGCCACCAGCGCCAGGAATTGGATCACCCGGATCGGCGTGACATAGGTCTTGTCGTCCAGGAAGAACAGCTTCGGATCCGGCACCGTGGTCGGATCCGGCCACCATCCGAACCGGACCACCAGGGTGCCGAGGATCAGGATCGGCACGGCGAGGATGCGCAGCCAGACGATAGCGCGGCGTGCCAGCGCGCCGATCCCTTCCTCCTTGGCCAGCACAAAGCCGAGCACGAACACGAATTGCCAGGCCAGCGGATTGAAGAACCAGGTCCCTGATACCGGCCATGTCGGCAGCGTGAGGCGGAAGGCCAGCGCCGCGGCGTAAAGCGCGCCCGACAGGGGCAACAGCAGGTGTGGCGCCAGGCGATCGATCAGCGCGAACAGCGGAGCCATCAACATCAGCACCACATAGAGCGGTAGGATGTCGAAATACCCCAACTGATGCGTCAACACCACGAGCCCGATATGGGTTGGCACCGGATCGTTGAACACGGCCGCGGCGTTATTCCATTGCAAGAGCAGGGGATTGTCCAACTCGGTCGCGCTCAAGGCCAGCAGCGCGATCGCCAGCATGGTGATCAGCACCTGCGCGGCATAGATCTCGAGCGCGCGGCCGAACAAGCGCAGCATCAAATTGGGCGTTGGCATTTTTCGGCCGCCGCCGTCCGCCATCAGGCGCAGCGACCAGCCCGCCAGAAATACGAACAGGTCCGCCGCGTCCGAGATTGAGAAATTGGTCAGGGTAAAACGGGCGTAGAACAGGCCCGGGACGTGATCGATGAAGATCGTGATCAGGGCGAACCCGCGCCAGAAATCCACGGCATTGGGTTGGCGCGTCATCGCTCGAGCTCCGGCGCCGATCGGATAGGCGGCCCCGCGCAATTGTCCGGGCTGCCGCGCGGACGGTCAAGCAACGGCCGGATTCAAAACTCGGCGCCGAAGCGGGCCATGGCGACGTGGCCGGTGAGCACGCGGGTCGACGCCGGGAGAAGACTTGAACACCGAATTGGACTTTTCGGGCATCGTCTAGCGAGGCAGGCAGGAGCGGCTAGAGCATGTCCCGTTCCTTCGGAATCGGGCCATGCTCTAGAAGTTATCATTGGCGCATGTTCTTGTCGGCGAACCGGTGCCCACTTCGCCGGAACATGCGCTAGGAGAGACTATGCTCGCTCCCGCGCCGCTCAACTTGTCGCGAAAGCGGACGTTCGTGCGCGGTCTCGCCCTGATCGGAACGTCCGAGAAGTGCCATTAGCGGAAATTCGACAGTTATCCGGCGCCGAGAACCTTCGGACCGCGTTGTTGCGAAACGCGAGCAACCAATTCGTCCGCGCGCGCGAGAAATCGCTTGAGCAACGGAGAGCTATTCGACCTGCTGTACCCAATGACCAGGTCGATCGTCGGAGCTTCGCCTAGCAATGGGCGGATGACGACCGAAGGAGACAGCAGGTTCTGCGCGAACAGCGGCAGCAAGGTAACGCCGCCGGTGGACGCCACCAACGACATTGCCGAGGATAGATTCTCGGCGTCGTATGTGGGCTTCAGGGTGATGCCGGACTTCGCGGCGTAATCGTCGATGACCGCCTTCAAGGCGGGCGCCGCACGGGTCGGACTGATGTACGTCTCGCCGGCGAGGTCCCGCGGCCGGATCGCCTTGCGCGCGGCCAGGCGATGCCCGATCGGCACCACGGCGACCAGCGGCTCCGTGATCAGAAACTTGAAGGCGAGCCCGGGCGCCTGCGCCTCGCGGCGGAGAAACGCCACGTCCACCTTGCCGCGCATCAGCGCGCCGGCGAGATCGGGCGAGGGTTGGCTGGCGAGCGTGATCTCGATGCCGGGTGCTTCCTCGCGCAGGATGCGCAGCGCTTCCGGCAGCCACACCACCTCGTGACCGGTCAGAAAGCCGATGACGAACGCCGCCTTATCCGGCTGCGCGGCGCGGCGCGCTGCTTCGCCGGCCGCCTCGACCTGAAGCAGCGCCAGCCGGGCGTGGTCGAGAAAGACGCGGCCGGCCGCGGTCAGCGCGATGCCGCGAGCGCCGCGTTCCAGCAATTTGACCCCGACCTCGAGCTCCAGGTCGCGAATCTGCCGGCTCAACGACGGTTGCGCCGTGTGCAGCCGCCGTTCGGCGGCATTGGTGAGGCTGCCTTCCTCGGCGACCGCAACGAAATAGCGCAGATGCCGCAGTTCCATGGCGCGTCCGATGCTTCAAAGATATGGCTTGAGCATACAAAGTCTTTGTCCGGAGGGCAATGGGCGGCCATTTTCATGCCCGAAGACGATGCCTGACGGCTCGTCGCATTGCCAAGGAGATGCCACCATGACCGGCCTCGCCACCATGACCAACCTCGCCAACAAGACCGCTCTCGTCACCGGCGCGTCGCGTGGAATGGGCCGTGCGACCGCGCTCGCGCTCGCCGCCGCCGGCGCGCGCGTCATCGTCCACTACGGCCGCAACGCCGACGAAGCCAAGGCGGTCGTCGACCAGATTCGCGCGGCCGGCGGGCGCGCCGATGCGATCGCCGCCGACCTCGCCGCCGCGGACGGCGCCCATACGCTCGCCGCGCAGGTCCGCAACCTGATCGGCGACCGGCTCGACATCGTCGTGTCGAACGCGGGGATTTCCAAGGCGGCGACGATCGAGGACATGACGGTCGAGGACTTCGACAGTCTCTTCGCCGTCAACGTCCGCGCCCCCTACTTTCTCGTCCAGCAACTGCTGCCGATGCTCGGCAGCGGCAGCACCATCGTGTTTCTGTCTTCGCTCGGCGCGCGTGCGGCGGTCGGCACGCTGGCGGCTTACGCCAGCACGAAGGGCGCCATCAACACGCTGGTGAAGTATTTCGCCGCTGCCCTCGGCCAGCGTGGCGTCCGTGTCAACGCGGTCGCACCGGGCGTGATCGACACCGACATGTCGAACTTCACCAAGACCGAGGAAGGCCGCGCCGTCGTCATGGGAATGCAGAGCCTCAAGCGAATCGGCACGCCCGCCGACGTGGCGTCGGTCATCGCGTTCCTGGTCTCGGACGAGGCGCGCTGGATCACCGGCGACATCGTCGCCGTCGACGGCGGCTCCAAGCTCTGAACGGTCGCCCAATTCCTTTCGCTCTGCGATGGAGCACAAGATGAGCACCTGCATCGTATGCCACGGCCAACAGCCCCGGTTCAGGGCTTCGCCACCGGGCTCGCCACCGAACCCTCGGCGCGACGATCCTCGATACGGATCGTAGCCGTGGGCCCGCCTTGAACAGCATCACCGCCTTCGCCGGCCTGACGGCGGGCAGCCTTGGCGCCGCGATCCTCGTCACCGTGCGGGCACTCCAGACGAGGTGGGAACGGTCGGCGCGCTGCTCATGGGCTCGGACGGTGGGTTCATCACCGGTAGCGACTTCCTCATGGATGGCGGAGTGACCGCCGCCTACTGGTACGGCGCCCTCGCTCCGCGATGAGGGTCGTACGCCGATTGAGATCGCACCGGGCCGGATGCGCTGGAGAGCGGCAGCCCAGTTCTGGATGAGAATGTCCGCTGCGGGTCTCGGCTGTGTAATACCAACAGAACTACGCAATGACCTGTCAGTCGTCATTGCCCGCGAAAGCGGGCAATCCAGTAACCACCGCCGTAT
>DASZJC010000545.1:0-1637 GCA_035948495.1 Xanthobacteraceae bacterium
ATCAAGCCGGAGAATATTTTCGTCGAGGACCTGCGCGAAGAGTTCGTGCGCGATTATGTGTTCCCGATGTTCCGCGCCAACACGCTCTACGAGGGGCAATATCTGCTCGGCACCTCGATCGCGCGCCCGCTCATCGCCAAGAAGCAGATCGAGATCGCCGAGCAGGTCGGGGCCGACGCGGTCGCCCACGGGGCGACCGGCAAGGGCAACGATCAGGTGCGCTTCGAGTTGACCTATTACGCGCTCAAGCCCGACGTGAAGGTGATCGCGCCGTGGCGCGAGTGGGACCTGACCTCGCGCAGCAAGCTGATCGCCTTCGCCGAGCAGCACCAGATCCCCATCGCCAAGGACAAGCGCGGCGAGGCGCCGTTCTCGGTCGACGTCAACCTGCTGCACACCTCCTCCGAGGGCAAGGTGCTGGAAGACCCGTCCGCAGACGTGCCCGACTACGTCTATTCGCGCACCGACGATCCGCAGAGTGCGCCGGAGAAGCCCGTCGTCGTCACCGTCGATTTCGCCGGCGGCGACGCGGTCGCGGTCGACGGCAAGGAGCTCTCGCCGGCGCGGCTCCTGGCGCGCCTCAACGAGCTCGGCCGGGCGCACGGCATCGGCCGGCTCGACCTCGTCGAGAACCGCTTCGTCGGCATGAAGTCGCGCGGCATGTACGAGACGCCGGGCGGCACCATCCTGCTGGCGGCGCATCGCGGCATCGAGCAGATCACCCTCGACCGCGGCGCCGCGCACCTCAAGGACGAGCTGATGCCGCGCTACGCCGAGCTGATCTACAACGGCTTCTGGTTCTCGCCCGAGCGCGAGATGCTCCAAGCCGCGATCGACCGCTCGCAGGAACTGGTCATCGGTCGGGTGCGGCTCAAGCTCTACAAGGGCAGCGTCGCGGTGATCGGCCGCGAGAGCAAATACTCGCTCTACGACCAGGACCTCGTCACCTTCGAGGAAGGCGCGGCCTACGACCAGCGCGACGCTGAGGGCTTCATCCGCCTCAACGCGCTGCGCCTGCGCACGCTGGCGCAGCGGAAACGGAAGCTGGGGTTGTAAAACAAACTCTCCGATCCCCTCCCCGTGGGGAGGGTAATCACGCCGCGATGTGCGAGAGGAATTCGTCGACCTGGCGCTTGAGCGAGGCGGCCTGGTCGGAGAGGCCGGAGGCCGAGGCGACCACGTCCTGCGACGACGAGCTGGTCTCGTTCGCCGCTTCCAGCAGCCGCACCAGGCTCGCGGCGAGCAGCTCGGTCTGCTCGGCGGCGTGGCGGCCGGCGCGGGATATTTCCGAGGTGGCGGCGCCCTGCTCCTCGACCGCCGCCGCGATGCGCGAGCCGATCTCGTTGATGCGCGCGATGGTCTTGTCGACGTTGTCGATCGCCGCCACCGCCTGATCGGTCGCGCCCTGCACCGCGTTGATGCGTCCGGAAATCTCTTCGGTCGCCTTCGAGGTCTGGGTGGCGAGCTGCTTGACCTCCGAGGCGACCACGGCGAAACCCTTGCCGGCCTCCCCGGCGCGCGCCGCCTCGATGGTGGCATTGAGCGCCAACAGGTTGGTCTGCTCGGCGATCGCCTGGATGAGCAGGACGACCTTGCCGATGTCGGCGGACGCGGCCGAGAGGGTGCGCACGATCGCG
>DASZJC010000546.1:0-10502 GCA_035948495.1 Xanthobacteraceae bacterium
ATCGAGGCGGTGAGCTTGTATTGCTCGTATTGCAGCACGAACGGGAAGCGGAACTCGTCGCTCATGCGGGAGAGATCGAACTCGGCGATCACCGTGTTGCTCACGCGGTCATGGAAGCGATAGGTCGGCGACACGTGCCCGCGCGGAATGATTTTTCGTGTGACGCCGAGGTCATCGAGCAGCTCCAAGGTCGGCGGATGGATCGAGGCGGCGCGCTGGTCCCGCACCGGCGCCGGCTCCTGCTCGCACACGGTGACCGCGACGCCGCGCCGGTTGAGCGCCAGAGCGCAAACCATGCCGACCGGGCCGGCCCCGACCACGAGGACGCGTGGGGGTGGGCCCGCCATGCGCCGCCTATTGCACTTTGAGCCCGAGGCCGCGCACGACGTCGCGCCAGCGCGCCGTCTCGGCGGCAATGATGCCGGCGAATTCCGCCGGCGTCGCGACCGCCGGCTCGACGCCGATCCGTCGCAGCCGCTCGCGGAACTCCGTGCTGTTTTCCGCCGCCGTGATCTCGCCGGCGATGGCGTCGACGATGTCCTGCGGCGTGCGGGCGGGCGCCAAAATGCCGTGGGTGGTCAAGATCGGCGGGCTGGGAAGCGTCTCGGCAATGGTCGGCACGCCGGCAAGCTGCGCGGAGCGTTCGGCGCTGCTGATGGCCAGGAACTTCACTTGGCCCGAGTCGAGATAAGCCTTGGTCTCAACCGGCGTTGCGGAGAGCATGTCGATATTGCCGGCGAGGAGATCTGTAAAGGCCGGCGCCAGGCCCTTGTAGGGCACGTGGATCATGTCGAGGCCGGCGCTCTTGAGGAACACCGCCGAAGCAATATGGCTGAGGCTGCCCGGTCCGGCGGAACCGTAGGTCAGCTTGCCCGGCTTCGATTTCACGTAGGCGATGAACTCGCCGAGCGTGCGCGCCGGGAACCCCGCTCGCACGGTGACGACGAAGGGACTGGTGGCGAGGATCGAGATCGGCGTGAAGTCCTTGATCGGGTCGAAGTCGACCTTGTGGGTGAACGGCGCGATCGTGATCTGGAACACCGGGCACGACATCAGGGTATAGCCGTCCGGCTGGGCGCGGACGACGCGTTGCGCGGCGAGGATGCCGGCGGCGCCCGGCTCGTTCACCACCACGAACGGCTGCTTGAACGCCGCCTGCAGCCGCTCCGCCGTGACCCGGGCGATCACGTCGGTGATGCCGCCGGCCGCGAACGGGACCACCAGCTGGACCGGCCGTTCCGGCCACGCCGCCTGGGCGGCGCTCGCGCCCAGCACGGCCGCGACGGCGGCGCAGGCGATCCTCCGCATCGGCCCCGGGCTCAGGCTGCCTTGGCGGGTTCGACATCCTTGACCGCGCCTTTCCAGCCGCTCTCGGTCACGTCGAACACGATGCCCTCGGGCGTCCTGTACTTGACCTCGTAGTAGACGTTGGGGCCGGTCTCCTTGCGGCCGGTGAGATAGCTGCCGCCCGCCGCCTTGATGGTCTTGTCGGCCTCTTCGACGCTGTCGACCCACATGCCGAAATGGATCAGGCCGCGCACGTCGGCCTGGCCCTCGAACCCGGCGATCGACTCCTCGCCGAAGTTGAGCAGCGCCACGTTCATGATGCCGTCGGTCATGTAGACGCCGCGCTGGGCGTTGCCCGCCCGCGTCATCCCGAACGCCCGCTCGAAGAACTTCGCCGCCGCCTCGGGATCACGCACCGAAATGGCGATGTGACGCAGCTTGCTGGCCATGGGCTCCTCCTGATGTCGATCCATAACACCGCAGGGGATGCAATGGGTCAACCTCGGGACGCGGCCGGCCGCGACCGGCATTTAGAAGCAGCTTACCGCCGTGCCGACCTGCGTGCAGGTGGTCCCGAGCGCCAAGCGTTGCCGCGCGAGCGCCGCGGTCGCGTCGGCCGAGATCGAACTGGTGCGCTCGGTGCGCCGGCGTTCCTCGGCCGCGATCTCGGAGTTTTTCTGCGCCAGGCGGGCGTTGGCCTCCGCCTCGCTGATGCGGCCCGCGTCAAGCTCGGCGGCGAGCGCCTTGCGGGCCGCGAGCCTCCGATCGGTCAGATCGGGGAACGGATCGAACGGCCGCATCAGGCGGGTTTCCACGTCGTTGAAGCAGCGCGCCCGATAGCTGTAGTGCTGCGGCCCGGCGACGTCGCGCGGGTAGAGGTTGTCGCAATCCTGCTTATCCGCCTCGACCTGGCGCCGCAGCTCGGCCATGCGCTCCAGCTGGCGATCCTGGGCCGCGCAGGCCGAAAGCCACAGCGTGGCAGCGAGCAGCGTCGTCAAGGCCCTCATACGGTCCCCTCGCGGTAGTCCCGCGCGCAGAGGCTATACCGAGGGCCTTAACGCGATGTTCACGACGCCGGCTGCTGGACCTTGGGCGCGTACTTTCCCGTCAGCTGCGGCGTGAAGGCGCCGTCGAGGCCTTTCCGCTTGTGTTCGAGCCGCGTGTCGCGCGACCACGTGCGCTTGAGGTCGTCGCGCACGTGCACGCGCAGGCGCCCGAGCCCCTCGGTCTCCAGCTCGACCAGGTCGCCTCCCTGGAAGGCGCTTAAACCCCGGTGGTTGGTGCCGGTGGCGAGCACGTCGCCGGGCTCGAGCGTGTGGATCGAGCTGACCCACTCGATGCAGCGGCGAATGTCGTGCGCCATATCGCTGGTGTTGAAGTTCTGCTTGAGCGTGCCGTTAACCCACAGGCGGATCTGCAGGCGCTGCGGATCGGGGATCTCGTCCGCCGTCACCAGGTAGGGGCCGATCGGCGCGAACGTGTCGCGCGACTTCATCTGGTAGAACACGTTGCCGGGCGGCGGCAGGGCGCGCGCCGAGCCGTCGATGAAATTGACGTAGCCGAACACGTAACCCATGGCGTCGGCCGCGCGCACGTGCGAGGCGCGCTTGCCGATCACGACGGCGAGCTCCGCCTCGCCTTCGAAGATGCCGGCCGGCACGTCGGGCAGCACCATGGTGTCGTCCTGGCCGATGACCGCGCTGGGCGACTTGTGGAAGCCGTTGATCGGCGCCGGCTCCTTGAGCGTGCCGTCCTCCATGTAGTTGACCGCCATGCAGTCGATGTTGACCGGCTTGGGCAGCGGCGGCCGGATTTTCACATTGGCGAGCGGAATGCCGCGCCCGCGCGCCGCCGCCTCGATCCGTGGTTTGTACGCGGCAAAGCGCTCGATGAGCCCGCTGATCAGGTTGTGCGGTCCGGTATGCGGGATGTCCTCGACCGCCGTCGTCACGTCCGCCACATTCTCGCCCGCAAGCAAGCCGAGGCGGTAGTCGTCGAAATACACGAGTTTCATGGCAAGCCCTCAATCGATGGGAACGAAGATGGAGTGGCGCATCTTACCCGACACGGCCTTCGACAAATGGCCCTTGCCGGAGATGTCCTCGACCAGGAACACCTCGCCGGCGCCGATCACCCGCTTTTCGCCGTCGCTCGCGGTGATCTCCACGCCGGCGTCGAGGTTGATGATGTATTGCCGGCGCGGGGCCGGATGCCAGTCGAGATCGTAGTCGCCGGAGGTCTCGCGGAAGATGATGCCGGTCGCGGGAAACCGCTTGGAGAGCTTGCCGCCGGGCCGCTGCTCGACCCATTCCACCTCGATGTCGCGGAAATGGGTCTCGCCGTTCGCGTCGACGTAAAGGTTGTGAATACGCATGGGTCCTCCCTCAATCGTTGGGTTTGCGCGAGTGTAGCCGGATTGCTGCCGGGATGGGTGCGAAGAATCCATGGCGGGTCTTGGCCACCCTGGCAAGCGCGACGCGGCCTTGGACGGTACGGCAGGTTGGTGGATCGGAAGGGTGGCGCCTTGGCCGGCGGGGACAACTACGCCACGGCGCGGTCCTGCGGGAGAAAACCCCGCGCCGCCGATCCAAGTTCATTGCACCGCTTGCCGTCAAGCGTCTCGAGCAGGGGTGCGATCGTCTCCGCGGGCAGCCGCCATGAGCCGACCGCGCTGCGGTAGATCGGCTGGCGCACCTGCCAGACACTCGCGGTCTGGACCGGCCGTTGCGTCCGGTGGAAGCGCGCGCACGCGTCGTGCCATGGGAGTGCGCAATGGGCGACGATCCGGCGCGCTTGCCGCACGAAATCCGTAACCAGCTCTTCGTACTGCACCTCCAGCATCGCGCCGTCCGGCAGCACCCGGCGCCAATGCTTCATCAGGCCCTGGTAGGCGCGGTAATAGCGGCCCAGCTCGCCGAGATCGTAGCTGTAAGGCTGATCGTCGGTAAACAGCTGAGAGAAGCACGACAGGCAGGTGTCGACGGGATCGCGACGCACATGGATGATGCGCGCGTTCGGCAGCGCCAGGTGGATGAGGCCGAGAACGAGGAAATTCTCAGGGGTTTTGTCGGTCACCCGCCCGGCGCTCGGCGCGGCCGACGCCAGGCCGGCAAGGTAGCGCGCCGCCAGGAGGCGTAATTGCTCGCCGGACAAGCCTGCGACTCCCTCGGGCGCCGAAGGCGGTTTGCCGTCGCTGCCCAGGCTCGCCACCGCTTGGCCGAAGGCGGGCCGTTCCCCGCCGCCGAAGACTTGCCGATGGCTTGCCAGGATTTGCTCGACCAGCGTGCTGCCCGAGCGCGGCATCCCTACGATGAACACGGGCACGGGCGAGGGGTCGCCTGCGCCTTCGTCGGCGCGCGTCGCCTCGGCGGAGAATGCCTCCCGCGTGCGCTCGATCGCCGCCAAGGTCGCGGCCTCGTCGTAGGCGATCTGCCGGCGCTTGAGCGCGTTGCCCTCGAGCAGATGATCGAACGAGCGCTCGTGCCGTCCGATATCCCGCAAGGCCTTGCCGAGCGCGAAATGCAAGGCGATCCGGCCGTCCTCGTCGAGCGGCGCCATGTCCGCGGCAAGCCGTTCCATGGCGGTGAGGTGCGGGTCGCCGTCGGTATATTGGAGCGAATTGCCCAGGTTGAGCCGGACGGCGGTGTTGCGCGGCGCAAGCGCAATCGCCTTCTCGAACGCGGCATTTGCCCGGTCGAACCGGCCGAGCGCTTGCAACGCGGTGCCGAGATTGTTGTAGGCGTCCGCGTACGCGGGATTGAGTGCGATCGCGCGCTGGTAATGGCCGATCGCCTCGTCGATCCGGCCGAGGCTCTGGAGCGCGCGGCCGAGGTTGCTGTGGGCTTCCGCAAAGTCGTCCCGGCGGGCCAGTGCCAGACGATAGTGAGTTACGGCTTCTTCGGCATTACGCCCGGCCAAAAGGAGGTTGCCGAGATTGTTGTGCGCCTCGGCGCAATCAGGCGTGATGGCCAGCGCCCGTCGATAATGCGCCATTGCCTCCTCGCAACGTTTGCACGCTTCGAGCGCGACGCCCAGGTTGACATGGGCCTCGGCGAAATCCGGGGCGAGCGCCAGCGCCTGCCGGTAGCGCGCGATCGCCTGGTCGAATCGCCCGATCGTCGCGAGAAGGATGCCAAGTTTGTTGTGAGCGTCGGCATCGTTCGTTCCGGCGAAGGCGGTGCGGAACAGCTGCGCGGCCTCGTCCGTATCCTGCTCGAGGCAGATCAGGCCCAGGCAAAAACGTGCGCCGAAATGATCGGGCGCCGCCGCAAGCACCGCGCGGTAGAGTTGCTCGGCGTCTGCCGATCGTCCCTCCCGGTGGGCCGCGAGCGCCGCGGCGAATGCCTGGGTCGCAGAAGCCGAAGCAGCCGATGACATGGGCGCCTCGCGCCAGCCAATATGGCCGCGCAAACGCGGCTACTGGTTGCCCGTCACCGCGTTGACGACCCCATTGAGGAGATTCTGTCCGGTGCTCGTGGCGCTGCTGACTGCCTGCGACACCGGGTTGCTGCTGCCGGTGCTGAGCACCTGGGTGATCTGGTTGAGCGGATAGGCTTGCCCATTGATCGTCAGGGTCGGCGGATTTGCGCTGACGTTGACGCCGGTCACCACGCCCTGCACCTGGGTCGTGACCGGAACGGATTGGCCGTTGGCGCCGGTTGCCGAGATCGAGATCGTGTAGGAGCCGCTCGGCATGGCAGCTCCCGCGGAACTGTGGCCGTTCCAGGTGAACGTCTGGCTGCCCGGCTGCACGGTCTGGGTGGTGGAATAGACCAGCTGGCCCGACCCGTTCAAAACGTTGATGGTGGCCGTCGCCGGGCTGCTGACCGCGTAGTTCCACGTCGCCTGGCCGTTCGCGAGCTGCGCGGTGTTCCCGCCGACCACCACCGTCGCCCCGAGAAAGTTGAGCGCCGAGGTCGCCTGCGCGGTCTGCTGCAGGGAAATGAGCGTGCTCAGCGACGTATTCATGTTGATCTGCTGCTCGACCGAGGCGAACTGGACCAGCTGCTGGGTGAACTGGTTGGTGTCGAGCGGGGAGAGCGGATTCTGGTTCTGCAGCTGCGTGGTCAGAAGCTGCAGGAATTCGTTGAAATTGCCGGCGATGTTGCCGACGCTCGTTGCGTTGGTGATCGCGTTGGCGGTCGATCCGCTTGCCGTCGCGGGCGTGGTGGAACCGGCGATGGTCGTGGTGGTCATGCGGGCTTGATCCTGCACGGCGATCGAGAGCGCAAGCTCGCTGCCGCGCTTGCCGATACTTGCGGTCGCAACCTGGATGATTAGGGAGGTTATGGTTAACGGTTGGTTAAGGGGCGTAGCGCGGACGCACGCGACCGCCGGGGGCAGGGCCCGCGCGAAGCCGTTGCCGCCGGGCGAATTATCGTTGCCGAATCTCCCGCGCGGACACATTGTCGGACTTCCCCTGCGGTTGTCGCGAGGAAATTGGTGGCTCAGATCGCCGTTCGGGCCCTTGTCCTGGCCGTTCTTTGCGCTGCCGCGTGCGATGGGCAGGCGGCCGCCGACTTGCGGCCCCCGGTGCTTGCGGGCATCAACGGCGGCATCTGCGCGGCCCAGTTCCAGAAATGCACCGGCCGCTGCCAAGGCTCGGGGGTCTGTACCTCGCGCTGCATCGCCAACGACCGGGCGTGCCGGGTCGGCGGCCGGCCGATCTACCGATGACGCTTTCTTGCTTGTCACGGATCGCGCCGTCGGATCAGAGGCGTTGACCGGAGTCCCTCATCTTCCGGACAGCCTTGCGTAAGCGACGAAAGCGGGAGCCGGTCATGCAGGGCAAGGTGGTCGTGATGACCGGCGCGACCTCGGGCATCGGCGAGGTCGCGGCGGTGCGCCTGGCCAGGTCGGGAGCCCGGCTGGTGCTGGTCGCGCGCGACAGCGCGCGCGGGAAGGCGACGCTCGCGCGCTTGCGGGCAGCGGAGCCCGCGATCGCCCACGCCGTTCATTACGCCGACCTGTCGCGTCTCGCCGAAACACGGCGCGTCGCCGCGCAGATCGCGGCCGCCGAGCCGCGCGTCGACGTGCTGGTCAACAACGCCGGCGCCATCTTCGCGACCCGCGCCGTCACCGAAGACGGGCTCGAGCGCACCTTCGCGCTCAACCACATGTCCTACTTCGTCCTCACCGCCGGCTTGCGCGAACGCCTCTTGGCTTCGGCGCCGGCCCGCATCGTCAACACCGCCTCGAACGCGCACCGCCGCGGCCACCTCGACTTCGACGACCTGCAGTCCGCGCGCAGCTACCAGGCGTTCGCCGTCTACGGCACCTCGAAGCTTTGCAACATCCTGTTCACACGCGAACTCGCGCGCCGGCTGGCTGGACACGGCGTCACCGCCAACAGCTTCACCCCGGGGTTCGTCGCCACCCGCTTCGGCGACCAGGCGGGCGGGCTTTACGCGGCCGGGGTGCGGCTTGCCAAACTGTTTGCCAAGCGGCCGGAAGCGGGTGCCGAGACCCTCGTCTATCTCGCCGCCTCGCCGGACGTCGCAAACGTCAGCGGTCAATTCTTTGCCGACTGCCGGCCCGGCACGCTGAGCACACAGGCGCAGGACGATGCGCTCGCGCAACGGCTGTGGCGTGAGAGCGAGCGGATTGCCGGATTGTACCTGAAACGGAATGACGGCCGGGACGATTAAGCGGTTTGGTGCTCATCGCCGTCACGCTTCTGGAAGAAACAATTCGGCCGATCGTCACGCAACGACCTCCGGCGGCGCGTCGTCGGAGTACGTGAGTCCGGCGATCAGGCTGCCGGCTTCGAGGCCTGAAGCAGCGCCACGTCGAGCGTGAAGCTGCCGTCGGGGCCGATCTCGAAGTGGCGCACGACGCTCTCCGACATCGCCGCCTGGATGGCGCGGATGGCGTCAGCCTGGGGCTTCGGCGTCTTCATCCTTTCGACCCAGACGGCGAAGTCGAGCCGGATGTGATGGGCGCTGACGGCGCCCGGCGTCAGGCCGGCCCGCACCAGCGCCGCCTCCCATTCCGCCCGCGAATAGTCGCGCACGTGCGAGAGGTCGCGCAGCAGTTCGATCGCCTGCAGATAGGTGTCGAGCAGCGGCGCCCCGGGGGAAACGGCGTCGACGAACCCGGCAATGCCGCCCGGCTTGAGCACCCGCGCGGCCTCGCGCAGCCCGGCCTCGAAGTCGCGCCAGTGGTGCGCGCTGTAGCGGCTGAGCACGCGGTCGAAGCTCGCATCCGGGAACGGCAGGTGCTCGGCGACGCCCTGCCGCGTCGAGATGTTGTCGAATCCGCGGTCCGCCGCGGCGCGCGCCACCACGTCGAGCATGTCCGCCGACAGATCGTAGGCGACGACCGACTTGGCCCGCGGCGCGACCGCGAAGCTGACGTGGCCGGCGCCGCACCCGAGGTCGAGCACGCACGCCTCGCTCTCTTCCTCCACCAGCGCCGCCAGCGCCTCGAGATCGGCGCCTTGGGCATGGACGGCGCTGCTGAGATAGGCCGCGGCGCGCGTGCCGAACTGCCGGCCCACCAGGGCCTCGTGGGATTTGCTTTGCGACATTGCTGCTTGCTCCGAAGGTCGGCGGGAGACTCCCACGGGACGGTAAGGCAGAGAAATAACAGCGCCCGGCAATTTCGTGGCGCGCACGCGCTGCGGGATCGTGTCTGGCTTTCTATGTCGCGGTGCGCCGGCTGATCTCAGCTTCTCGGGCTTACAGGAGCCGGTGTAGCGATGGGCTGTTTTTGGCTGGGGGACTAGGATTCGAACCTAGATTAACGGAGTCAGAGTCCGCTGTTCTACCGTTGAACTATCCCCCAAAACCTCGAAATTTCAAAGCGTTGAGCCGTTCCCTGAAAGTTCTTAGCCGCTGCATAGCCTCTAGGCTAGCGCGTCCAACATCTAAGGCATCCGAGTCCGGTTTCCAAGCGCGAAGCGGAGACCCCGGCAAGGACGGTCAGCCGACCAAGGCCCCGTCCCGTGGCTACGGCGTTTTCACACAGCCAAGGTCATGAGCGGAACAAGCTCACGTCGAGCAAATGTTGTCCGCTTTGTCGCCAATAGGCGACGTCCTGGAGATCCGCCGGCAGGTCCGAGTCGTGCCAGCAGCCGACATCGAGCGAACGCAGCCCCGGAGGGTCTGGCCACTATGTGGCGTTCGCCGGCCTGCTTTTTAGATTTTCCGAACGAGTACGGCTGGCGAAGAGCTGCCCGCATGCGATCCGCGGTCGTGCGACGTTCTTTCGGCGAATGCTGTCGCGAAGGCCCCGCCCATACGCCCTGTGCCGATAACGACAATCTCCTTCACGCTTCTCCTCCTTGGTTGAAGACGGACGGGCTCTGATAGTATGGGCCGGCGAGCGGCTCTCAGCGGCTCTCGGGCGGCGGGCTGGCGGTCAGACGGTTGGGATGGTCCCGCCGTCCAACACATAGTTGGCACCGCTGACGAAGGCCGCGCGGTCGGACGCCAGGAAGGCGACCAGCTCGGCGACCTCCTCCGGCCGGCCGGGCCGCCCAACCGGTATGCCGCCCAGCATGTCCACGATCTGCTGGCGCGCCGCCGCTTCGCTCGCGCCGGTGTTGCGGACGATGTCGGCGATCATGCCCTGGGCGCCGGACGTCTCGATGAAGCCGGGCGAGATCATGGTCACGCGCACGCCGTGGGGCGCGACGGCCTTGGCTAGGCCTTTGCTGTAGGTGGCGAGCCCCGCCTTGGCCGCGGCATAGACGAGCGTGCTGTTGGCGGCGATCGGCAGGCGGGCCGCGACCGAACCGATGTGGATCACCACGCCCGATCCTTGTTCGATCATGCCGGGGACGAAGGCGCGGTCCAGCCGCGCCGGGCCCACCAAGTTGAGGTCAATGATCGCCTGCCAGTCGGCGTCGGACAGGGATTCGAACCCCCCGGGTTTGGTTTCCACGCCGCCGGCGTTGCTGACCAGGATGTCGAGTCCGCCCCAGTCGGCCGTCAGTCGGCTGACGATGCTGTCGGCGCCTGCGGCGGTTCCGATGTCGGCCGGAATGAACAAGACGCCGTCCATGGAGTGGGCCGACGCCGACCGCGCGGTTGCGACGACGCGGGCGCCGGCGAGCTGGAAGCGACGGACGACCGCCGCGCCGATGCCGCGCGTGCCGCCGGTCACCAGCACGCGCTTGTCCGCGAACTCGTCCGCAGATGTGGGGAACGGGTAGGGCTCGGTCATGCTCAGGCCAGTGCTCTGTTGTGGATGATGATCAACTGGGTGATCCG
>DASZJC010000547.1:0-9958 GCA_035948495.1 Xanthobacteraceae bacterium
TCCCGACTTAAGCGCCTGGCGGAGCAAGGTCATGTCTTCGCTCTTTCGTTCCCGCGTTTCCGCACGCCTGATCGGCCCACTGCTTCTCGTTCCCGCGATCGCGGCGGCGACCGCGGCCTGCACGACGACCGGCACGACGACCGGCACGATGACCGGCACGGTCGACCCCGCCGCCACCGGCTCGGTCGCATCCGACGCCGCCCCCGCCGATGGCGACTGGCGGCACGAGGTCCAAGCGGCGGGCGATCTCTACAAGGCCAATCCGGGCAACGGCACCATCGCCATGCGCTACGCCCGCGCGCTGCGGGCGATCGGCCAGCGCGCGCAGGCGGCCGCGGTGCTGGAGCAGGTGTCGATCCGCGATCCGAAGAACCGCGCCGTGCTCGGCGCCTACGGCCGCGCGCTTGCCGACACCGGCAACTACGCCCAGGCGCTCGAGGTGCTCAACCGCGCGCACACGCCCGATCAGCCCGACTGGCGCATCCTGTCGGTGCAAGGCGCCGTGCTCGACCAGATGGGCCGCCACGAAGAGGCGCGGCGCTACTATGCAAGCGCGTTGCGGCTGGCGCCCGACGAGCCCTCGGTGCTGTCCAATCTCGGCCTCTCCTACGCGCTGTCGAAGGACCTCAAGCAGGCGGAGGCGACGTTGCGGCGCGCCACCAGCGGCGGCCGCATCGATCCGCGCGTGCGGCAGAACCTGGCGCTGGTGGTCGGGCTGCAGGGGCGGTTCGCGGAAGCCGAAACCATCGCCCGCGCCGACCTGCCGCCGGACGAGGCCGCTGCCAACGTCACCTATCTGCGCCAGATGCTCGCCCACCCGAACGGCCTCGCCAGGCTCCCGCACCCGGGCACCAGCTGAGCGTCGTTTCGCCAAACAAAACAATTCAACGAAGACGCCTTGACCTCACAGCGTCATCGTCCGCGAAAGCGGACGATCCAGTAAACGTCAGTCGCGAAAAGAATCGCGCGCCCGGCGTTTACTGGGTGCCCCGCTTTCGCGGAGCACGACGATTCACAGATTGTACGCGAATGCCGGGAGTTACTGGATCGCCATCACCTTGATGGCGGCCGGGCCGAGAATGACGATGAACAGCACCGGCAGGAAGAACAGGATCATCGGCACGGTGAGCTTGGGGGGCAGGGCGGCCGCCTTCTTTTCCGCCTCCGACATGCGCATGTCGCGATTTTCCTGCGCCATCACGCGCAACGTCTGGCCGAGCGGCGTGCCGTAGCGCTCCGCCTGCTGCAGCGAGACGCACACCGCCTTGACGCCCTCGAGGTCGGTGCGCTTGGCGAGGTTTTCGTACGCCTGGCGCCGGTCCGGCAGATACGACAGCTCGGCGGTCGTCAGCGTCAGTTCCTCGCCGAGCGCGATCGATTGCGTGCCGATCTCCTGGCTGACCTTGCGGAACGCGGCTTCCACCGACATGCCCGATTCCACGCAGATCAGCAGCAGGTCGAGCGCATCCGGGAAGGCGCGCCTGATCGAGGTCTGGCGGCGCGTGATCTGGTTCTTCAGGAACAGGTACGGGGCCTGCATGCCGAGATAGGCCGCCCCGATGCACAGCGCGATTTTGAGCATCGCCGGCTGGTCGAGGTTGACGATGACGAACAGGTAGATGACGGCCGCCATCAGCGTGACGCCCGGCGTCACCATGCGGAAGAACAGGTAGGCGACGTAAGGCGCGTGCCCGCGGTAGCCGGCCTGCACCAGCTTGGCGCGCGCTTGCTCCTGGCCGACCCATTTGACCAGATTGAAGCGCTCGACCACGGTCTTCATGTATTGCTTGGGCGACTGACGCAGCGCGATCTTCTCGCCGCGCGCCAGCCGTTCGCGCTCGCGCTGGCGGATCTTTTCCCGTTCGATCGCAACCGCCTTGAGGCGCCGATCGAGATTGTCGCCGGCGAACAGCGGCATGGCGAGCGTGACGACGGTGGCCGCGGCCGCGATGGCGGCAAACAGCATCGCGAGAAACCGCGTGTCCCCCATTTTCTCGATCAGAAAATCGATCATGGCCCGCGCTCAGAAATCGAAGTTGATCATCTTCTTCATCACGAACACGCCGATCGACATCCACACCACGCAGGAGGCCATCATCAGCCGGCCGAGCTCCGTGGTCCACAGCAGCTCGATGTAGTTCGGGCTGGTGATGTAGACGAGGGTCATGACCGCGATCGGCAGCGAGCCGATGATAACCGCCGAGGCCTTCGCTTCCATCGACATGGCGCGGATCTTGGCCTGCATCTTCTTGCGGTCGCGCAGGACGCGCGACAGGTTGCCGAGCGCCTCGGACAGGTTGCCGCCGGCTTTCTGCTGGATCGATATGACGATGCCGAAGAAATTGGCCTCCGGCAGCGGCACGCTCTCGTACAGCCGCCCGCAGGCGTCGCCGAGCGGCATTCCGATGGTCTGCGTCTCGACCACCGCGCGGAACTCGCTCCGCACCGGCTCGGCCGCATCGTTGGCGACGATCTTCAGGCAGTCGCCGAGCGGCAGGCCGGCCTTGACGCCGCGCACGATGACGTCGACGGCGTCGGCGAAGCCGTCGATGAAGCGGCGCTCGCGCCGGCGCTTGAGAAAAATCAGGATCCAGCGCGGCAGGCCCAGCCCGGCGGCGAAAGCCATGGCGACGGCCGGCACGATGCCGCCGCCCACGCCCAGCCCGGCGACGAACGCGACCAAGGCGAGGCCGGCGCTGATCATCATGAATTGGCGCTTCGACCAGCTCAGCCCGGCTTGCGCAATGCGCGCGGAGAGCGGCGGAGACTTGGCGTGCTTGTTGCGAACCTCGATCTCCTTGAGCGTTTCCTCGACCTGCTCGCGCCGCGCCTTGGGGACGCCGCGCGCCACCGGCGTCACGCCCGCCGGCTCGGAACGCGCCACGCTGGCCTTGCGCTGATCGGCCCGCCGTTCGCCCGACAGCAGCGGGTAGACGAACACCCAGACGACTCCGCCGGCCGCGAGGGTGCCGAGGAAGAACATGGCAAGCGTCTGCAGCGGCATGGCGGCCTCGACCTCAGCTCTTCAGCGGCTCTTCGGCGATCTCGGCAGCATCGATCGCGGCAGCGAGGCGCTTCTCCTCGCCGAAATAGCGCGCGCGGTCCCAGAACCGCGGTCGGCCGATGCCGGTCGAGCGGTGGCGGCCGATGAGCTTGCCGCTCGGGTCTTCGCCGAGAATTTCGTAGACGAACAGATCCTGGGTGATGATGACGTCGCCCTCCATCCCCATCACCTCGGTCAGGTGGGTGACGCGGCGCGAGCCGTCGCGCAGCCGCGCGGTCTGGACGATCAGATCGACGGAGGCGCAGACCATCTCGCGGATCGTGCGCGACGGCAGCTGGAAGCCGCCCATGGTGATCATCGATTCGAGGCGCGACAGCGCCTCGCGCGGATTGTTGGCGTGCAGCGTGCCCATCGAGCCGTCGTGGCCGGTATTCATCGCCTGCAGGAGGTCGAACGCTTCCGGACCGCGCACCTCGCCGACGATGATGCGCTCCGGCCGCATGCGCAGGCAGTTGCGGACGAGGTCGCGCATGCTGACCTGTCCCTCGCCTTCGAGATTGGGGGGGCGGGTCTCCAGACGCACCACGTGCGGCTGCTGCAGCTGCAGTTCGGCCGCGTCCTCGCAGGTGATGACGCGCTCGTCGTCGTCGATGTACCGGGTCAACGTGTTGAGCAGCGTGGTCTTGCCGGAACCGGTGCCGCCGGAGATGAGCGTGTTGACCCGGCAGCGGCCGATGATCTTGAGCATCTCCGCGCCGGCCGGCGTGACCGTGCCGAACTTGACCAGCTGCTCGAGCGTCAGCTTGTCCTTCTTGAATTTGCGGACGGTCAGCGACGGCCCGTCGAGCGCCAGCGGCGGCACGATGACGTTCACGCGCGAGCCGTCCGGCAGGCGCGCGTCGCAGATCGGCGAGGCTTCGTCGACCCGCCGTCCGATCTGGCTGACGATGCGCTGACAGATGTTGAGCAGTTGCTGATTGTCGCGGAAGCGGATGCCGGTGCGCTGGATCTTGCCGGCGACTTCGATGTACACGGTGCTGGCGCCGTTGACCATGATGTCGGAAATGTCGTCGCGCGCCAGCAGCGGCTCGAGCGGGCCATAGCCGAGAACGTCGTTGCAGATGTCGTCGAGCAGCTCCTCCTGCTCCGAGATCGACATCACGATGTTCTTGATCGCGATGATCTCGTTGACGATGTCGCGGATTTCTTCGCGCGCCGACTCCGCGTCGAGCCGGGCGAGCTGCGCGAGGTCGATCGCCTCGATCAGGGCGCTGAAAATCGTTCCCTTGACCTCGTAGTAGGATTCCGAACGCCGCGAATCGGTCGCCGTCGGCGGCGCGATCGACATCTTGCCGCGGCCGTCCGGAGAGATCGGGGGCGACACGATCGGCGCGCCGAGGCCGGCGGACGGCAGCGGGGCGCGGCCGACGTCGATGCCCTTGCTCGGCGCCTCGACGACGGCGGCCGACGCCGGCGGCGGGGCCTCGCTCGGCCCGCGCTGTTCCGGATCGCTGGTGCTGCGCTTGCCGAACACGGCGAGGTCTCCGCGCGCTTCACGCCTGGCGGCGCTTGAATTTGTCCAGCAGCGGCGCCAGCAGGTTGCCGCGCGAGCGCTTGAGCTCGCCGCGGCCGGTCAGGACCTGCGCCAACTGGCGGAACGTCTCGGCGACCCGGTGGCTGGCGGATATCTCGGCGATCATCTGGCCGTTGTTGGCGGCGGTGCCGAACATTTGCGGCTCGAAGCCGATGATCGCCGCCGGCTCGGCCTCGAGCGCCTTGGTGAACTCGTCGGCCTTGATTTCCGGGCGTTTCGGCACTCCCACCTGGTTGAGGCAGTAATGCGGGCGATGATCGTTCGGCCGCGCCGCGCGCAGCAGATCGATCATGTTTTTGGCGTTGCGCAGGTTGGCGAGATCGGGCCCGGCGACGATCAGGATGCTGTCGGCGCCGATCAGGGTGCGTTTGGCCCATCCCGACCACATGTGCGGGACGTCGAGCACGATCGACGGCACCGAGGCGCGCAGCACGTCGAAGATCGAGTCGAAAGCATCGGTGCCGAAGTCGTAGACGCGCTCGAGCGTCGCCGGGGCGGCCAGCAGGCTCAAATGGTCGGTGCATTTCGACAGCAGGCGATCGACGAAGGCGGTGTCGATGCGCTCCGGCGAGAGCACCGCGTCGGCGATGCCTTGCGGCGGATCCTGGTTGTAATCGAGGCCGGCGGTGCCGAAGGGGAGGTCGAGGTCGGCGACGACCGAATCGAGCCGAAGGTCGCGCGCGATCGACCAGGCGATGTTGTGGGCGATGGTCGAGGCGCCGACCCCGCCCTTGGCGCCGACCACCGCGATCGTCCGTCCCACCGGCTTGGCGTCGGGGGCGCCGAACAGGGACGACATCGCGCGGATCACATCGAGGACGGCGACCGGCGCGATCAGGTAGTCGCTGATGCCGCGGCGCACCAGTTCGCGGTAGAGAATAATGTCGTTGGCGCGCCCGATCACGATGACCCGCGTACCGGCGTCGCAGACGTGGGCAAGCTCGTCGAGGCCGGCGAGCAGCTCATCGTCCCGGCTCTCCGATTCGATGACCACGACGTTGGGCGTCGGAGCATTGCGATAGGCCTCGACCGCCGCCGCAATGCCCCCCATCTGGATTTTCAGATGCGCCTTCACCATACGGCGATCCTCGCCCGAGGCCTGCATCGAGGCCGCGGTCTCCGCGGTCTCGCAGAACGCCTGGATCGAGATGCGCGGAACCGGCGCGATATGCGGCTCGCCCGCGGGTCCGGCAACGGCGTCGCCGGCTTCCTCGGCTTTGAGAGAATATTTGATCATTTGCCTATTTCGCTGATCTTGGCCTTGTCGGCATCCGGATTGCGCGTCGCCGTCGGCTCGCCCTTGCGGTACTTGTCGAGCACGACCGTGCGGCGCGCGGCATAGATCGGCGTCTCGCCGCGCGGCTGGACCAGGTCGGCGGGGGTGTCGATCACCGCGGCCAGATTGCGCTGCGCGGAGCAGCCGAAATTCCAGTACGCATGATTGGACGAATCGATGCCGTCGACGCTCGGCCCGAGATCCTTCGGCCACAGGCCGCACGGGCCGGATTCCGCGATCATCTTGGGATAGGAGAGCCGCAGGGTGGCGAACTTGATCGGCGTCGTCGGCCGGTAGCGCCGCATCGCGACCGCCCGCGGCGACACGCCGGCGGCGGCGAGGATCGCGCGCACCTCGTCCACGGCGTCGACTGCCGCGCGCGCGTTCGGCGTGCCCGACGGAACGTCGATGAGGATGCCGCCGCTCGCCTCGTGCCGCCAGGTGTGGGCGAAGGCGAGGACGTCGGCCTGCTGCGCCGGCGAAAGGCCGCCGCGGTTGACGCCGACGAACAGCTGGAGCGTGCGCTGGCCCTCGCGGATCGAGATCGGGTGGCGGATACGGACGTCTTCGGGATAGTTGTCGACGACCGGCTGATAGGTGGTGCCGCAGCCGGTCAGCGCCGCCGCGGCGAGGATCGCGGCCACGCGCAAGGCGGTCGCCCCCAATCGACGCTGCCGCGCGGTCGCAAGCTTGCTCATGTCCGTTCTCCTCGCGCCCACGCTCAGTCGAGTATGAAGCCGGGCTTGCCGTAGTAGGTCCGCTGCGGATCGACGGCGTCGGTGCCGTAGAGGCGGTTGAACTTGCCGAGCAGATTGCCGGCCGGGTCGCTGGCGTCGACGAAGCCGTCGGTCGGCCGCGACAGATCCTTCGGGGCGACCGGGTGCACGATGTAGGGCGTCACGATCACCGCCAGCTCGGTCTTCTGATTGATGTACTCGCGGCTCTTGAACAGGGCGCCGAGCACCGGCAGGTCCATGAGCGCGGGAATCCCGTTGATCGCCTGCTTGGTCTGGTCCTTGATCATGCCGGCCATGGCGAGCGCGCCGCCGGAGGGGACTTCCACGGTCGTTTCGCTGCGCCGCACCTGGATCGACGGAATGATCACCGAGCCGCCGGTGCCTTGCGACAGCGTCAGCGTGTTTTCGTTGGACAGATCCGACACCTCGCTCAGGATCTTCAGGCTGATCCGGCCTTCCGACAGCACGACCGGGGTGAAGCTGAGGCTGACGCCGAATTGCTTGAAGGCGATGCCGAGTTGGCACACGATCGGCGGGGTCGTGCTGCACGTGTAGCCGGACGGAATCGGGAACTCGCCGCCGGCGAGGAAGTTGGCGCTCTCGCCGGAAATCGCCGTCAGCGTCGGTTCGGCGAGGGTGCGCACCACGCCGGCCTGCTCCATGGCCTGTATGGTCGCATTGATCGAGTTGAACGCGGTTGACGGCACCGCCGCGCCGACGAGCTGGCCCACGCCGAACGACGTGTTGCTCAACGGGGTACCCGACGCCGAGAACGGGTTCTGCGTGATCGGCACGATGGTGGCGTAGCCGACGCTGCCGTTGAGGTTGATGCCGAGCTGCTTGATGACCTCGCGCTGCACTTCGGCGACCGTCACCTTGAGCATGACCTGGTCGCGCCCGGCGATCGTCAGGGTGTTGACGACCTTGGCGGGGTCGCCGACCAGGCGGACCGCGAGGTCGGTCGCCCGCTGCGACTCGATCGGGCTCGCGACGTTGCCGGTCAGCACCACGCCGTCGCCGACGCCCTCGATGCGCACGTCCGCACGCGGCAGCATTTGCTTGAGCGCCGCGCGCACGCCGTTGAGATCGCGCGTGACCGCGATGTCGAATCCCGCGATCTGGCGACCCTCGCCGTCGAAAAAATAGATGTTGGTCTGCCCGACCTCGACGCCGATCAGATAGGCGCGGCGCGACGAACGGATGACGGCGTTGGCGATCTTGGGATTGGACACCAGCACGTCGCGCGCATCGCGCGAGAGATCGACCACGATCGACTTGCCGATGCCGAGCGCGACGAACCGCGCGGCCGGATCGCCGGCGGCGAGGCGCACCGCCCCCGTGGGCATGTCGTCGGCGGCGGGGTTCGCGGCCATATGGGGCAGGTCCTCGGCCGCGGCCGGGCGGACCGCATCGCCCCCCGCCGTGACGGCGAGCGCCGCGGCGAGCGAGGCAGAAATCAGCATCCTCATCGCCATTTTCGTTCCCTCCGCGGGCTACTTGGGCGTCGCAGACGTGGTGATGCCGTAGCGCACTATGTTGAGCCGGCGATTCGCCGTCTCCTCGGGTGCAGCCGCGTTCGGCGCGTTGGCGTCGATGAGGCTGCGCAGCGCGAGCGACAGGGTGCCGCGCTGGCGCGACGCCGCGAGGGTCTCGGCCTGGCCCGGGCTCAGCTCGAGGGTCGCGGTCTTGCCGACCACCACGCGTTGGCCGTTCTTTTCCTCGATGGTCTGGTCGATCGCGAGCACGCGCACGTCGCCGAGGATCGTTTCGCTGATAACGGCCTCGATGCCCGTCGTTTTCTCCGCCTCGCGGTCGTGCCGGGTAAGCATCACGTCGACCCGGTCATTGGGCAGGATGAAGCCGCCCGCTCCGGTCTCCGGCGATATTTCGGTCGAGACCGCCCGCATGCCCGAGGGCAGCAGCGCGGCCATGAAGCCCGAACCGTTGGCCTTGATCAGCTTGGCCTCGCGGATCGGCTCGCCGGAGACGAACGGCGACCGCGCGATCGACCCGGTGAGCTGCTGGATCGCGTCCGGCCGGTCCTTCTTGCGGACGAAATAGGAACTGGCCGCGCTCGCCGGCCAGATTTGCCACTGGATGTCCTGGGCCGACACCACTTGGCCCATGTTGATGTCGCCCTTCGCCACCAGGATTTCGACCGTGTCGATCTGGGCGACCGGCGGCGGCGCCGGCGGCGGCGCTTCCTTGGACCCGCTGGCGAGATATGCGGCGATGCCGCCTGCGCCGAGGGCGACGGCAAGGACGACGATACGCGCGGCTTTCATACGCTGCACTTTCCACGGTTACGCTTCGGCCGCATCTGGCCCGACGGCTGGATTTCACCAGCGAAACGTCAATCCATGGTTAATGAGGCGTATCTAATTTGAGTTAACCAAATCTTCCCACGCCCGCGCGCTGCGAATGCGGGGCAAATGCGGCTCACCCGCCGAACGTCTTCATCCAGATCGTGTCGGGATAGACGAGGAGTGCGGCGGCGGCGAGCGCGATCCCGTAGGGAACGCCCGCGTCCTTCGCATGGAGCCGGGCAATCCAGGCCCACCGCTGCATGACGGGAGGCAGCGGCAGCAGGCGGAAATTGATCATCAGCAAGGTGAGCACGCCGCCCAGCAGCGCAGCGTCAACGAGATATTGCAGCAAATGGTCGAATCCGAACCACAGGCTGGTCGCCGCCGCGAGCTTGGCGTCGCCGCCGCCGACCCAGCCCTGGGCAAAGAATACGAAGGCGACGACCAGGACCGTCGCGGCGGCTCCGGCGTGCATCCCGAGGTCGCGCGGGCTCATGCCGATGGCGAGCGCCAGGACGAGAAAGCTGCCCGCGAGCGCCAGCGACACCTTGTTGGAGATGGTCATCGAGAACAGGTCGCTCGATGCCGCGAACGCCATCAGGGCCGGAAACAACAGCAGCCGGATCGTGTCCATCATCGCCGGTCGGGCCTCGCCGGTGCGGGGAAGAGGTTTGGGTGGAATGGTAAACGGCGATCCTTGCCGATCGGTTAGTGCGACCCGTCAAACGGCGGGCGTCGGCCGCCGGCGGCCGTAGGACGCACGCGCGCGCGGCCTCGCGGCCGACCGCGCTCACGCTCGCGCGCGGCCGGCAAAGACATACGCGCGCCGCAAAACGAACACGACCAGATAGGCGGTGACGACCGCAGCGGCCTTGGCCGCAAAGGCGCCGGCGATGTGGTGCCTGGTGAGCGCGTCGATGATCGCCGCCGTCGTCGCCAGCCCGAGCAGCCCGGTTGCGACGAATTTGACGAAGGTGGGCGCGGTGCGGCGCGTTCCCTCGACGTCGGGGAAGACCCAACGGGCCGACAAGGCATAGTGGA
>DASZJC010000548.1:0-1516 GCA_035948495.1 Xanthobacteraceae bacterium
CCTTCATGCAGGCGGTCGGCATGGTCAACGACCACCTCGTCACATGCTATCGGCACGGCGAAATCGCGAATCCAGGCCACGGGTGACGACGCGCGCGTGGCAGCGCATGCGCTCGGGCCGCCGGCTCGACCTGCTCGACCCCTCGCCGCTCGACATCGAGATCGAGGACATCGCCCACGGGCTGGCGCGGGTGGCGCGCTGGAACGGCCAGACCGGCGGCGCGCATATTTTTTCGGTCGCCCAGCACACGCTGCTGGTCGACGCGATCCTGCGGCAACGCACGCCGCACGCGGTCGATCGGCGCCTGCGGCTCGCCGTGCTGCTGCACGACGCGCCCGAATACGTGATCGGCGACATGATCACGCCGTTCAAGGCGGTGATCGGCGATTCCTACCGCGCGGTCGAACAGCGCCTGCTCGCGGCCATTCACGTGCGCTTCGGCCTCCCGGCGGCGCTGCCGGCGGACGTCGTGCGGCTGATCAAGGCCGCCGACCGCGCCGCCGCCTATCTCGAGGCGACCCGGCTTGCCGGCTTCAAGCCGGCCGAGGCGGGCCGCCTTTTCGGCCGCCCGCCGGCCTTGCCGGCGCCGATCGAACGCGACTATTTGACGCCGTGGACGGCCGCCCAGGCGCAGGCGCGCTACCTCAAGCGCTTCGCCGAGGTCGCGGTAAAGTGACGGGCGTGGCCGATGTTTCGCTGCGCCGGCCGCATCGAAAGGTCAGGGCGACAACCCTGTAAGATGACGCTCGCGACACCTATGATATGTCCGCGATGATTCACGTCTGCTCCCTCGCGCGGCTGCATGCGACGGTCGAAGCGACCGGGGCGCGCCGCGTCGTATCGCTGATGCGCGACGTCGAGCTGGTGCGGCGCCCGCCGACCATCGAAGACGCCCATCATTTGCTGCTGCGCCTGGACGACATCAGCGCGCCCCTCGACGGCTACACGATGCCGGCCGAGGAGCACGTCGCCGAACTGCTGGCGTTCGTTCACGCCTGGGATCGCGCGGCACCGCTGGTCATGCATTGCTATGCCGGGGTGAGCCGTTCGACCGCCGGGGCCTTCGTGTCTGCATGCGCGCTCAACCCGCAGCGCGCCGAGGCGGCGATCGCCGCCGACATTCGCCGCCTGTCGCCGACGGCGACGCCGAACATCCGCATCGTCGCGCTAGCCGACCAAATGCTCGGCCGCGGCGGCCGCATGGTGGCGGCGATCGAGGCGATCGGGCGCGGCGTCGAGTGCTACGAAGGTCATCCATTCCGCCTCGACCTTGTCTGACCGCTAAAGCGCGATGACTTTTCTTCGTATCGTCATCCCGCTTTAGGTTATTGGTTGAGCATGATCTTCTCCGAAAACCGGTGCCCACCCCGGATCAAGTCCGGGGCAGGCATTTTCGGGATCATGCTCCGATGAGCGAGGTCGTGCGGACGCCGATCGAGATCGGACTGACCGCCGCGATCGTCACCATGGAGGCCGACGCGCCGGCGATCCTGGTTGCCGGCGACGGCAGCGCGGG
>DASZJC010000549.1:0-1571 GCA_035948495.1 Xanthobacteraceae bacterium
ATCTTCTCGGCTTCGAGCCGCAGCGCCGTCTTGAGGCCGGAGAGGGAGAAGTCCGCCTCGGCGCGGCCGAGCATCGGGCGCGGCAAGGTGAAGCGCGCGCCGTCGCCGTGCGCCGCCTTGCGCTCGACCTCCGGCCCGCCCGGGTAGGGAAGGCCCAGGAGCTTGCCGGTCTTGTCGAACGCCTCCCCGATCGCATCGTCGAGAGTGGTGCCGAGGCGCACGTAACGGCCGACGTCGAGCACCGCAACGATCTGGGTGTGGCCGCCGGAGGCGAGGAACAAACAATAGGGAAACGCCGCGCCGTCGGTGAGCCGGGCGGTGAGCGCATGCGCCTCCAGGTGATTGACCGCGACGAGCGGCTTCTCGGCGACGAGCGCGATCGCCTTGGCGGTGGTGAGGCCGACGATGACGCCGCCGATCAGCCCCGGCCCGGCGGCGGCGGCGATGCCGGCGAGCGCGGAGAAACTCACGGACGCCTCGGTCATGGCGGTGGCGATGACGCGGTCGAGCACCTCGACGTGGGCGCGCGCGGCGATCTCCGGCACCACGCCGCCGAACGCGGCATGCTCAGCGACTTGCGAGAGCACGACGTTCGAGAGGATTTCGCCCAAGCCGGTGTCGTCGCGGCGCACCACCGCCGCCGCGGTCTCGTCGCAGGTGGTCTCGATGCCGAGCACGAGCATATGCGCCTTTCCGGCCCTCTCCTCCGGCGGGAGACGGTCTATAACAGTGCGATGGTGGAATCGTCGATTATCTTGCGCATCGGCACGCGCGGCAGCCCGCTCGCGCTGGCACAGGCGCACGCGGTGCGCGACCGGCTCGCGGCCGCCCACGGCTGGGATCAAGCCGCGATCGAGGTGAGGGCGATCCGCACGTCCGGCGACCTGATCCAGGACCGCCCGCTCGCCGACGCCGGCGGCAAGGGCCTCTTCACCAAGGAGATCGAGCAGGCGCTGATCGACGGCGCCATCGACCTCGCGGTGCATTCGGCCAAGGACATGCCGACCGTGCTCCCCGACGGCCTCGTGCTTGCCGCGTGCCTTGCGCGCGAGGACGTGCGCGACGCCTTCATCAGCCGCAAGGCAAGCGACCTGCGCGCGCTGCCGGCCGGCAGCGTGGTCGGGACATCCTCGCTGCGGCGCCAGGCGCAGGTGCGCCGCCTGCGGCCGGACCTCAGGGTCGCGAATTTCCGCGGCAACGTGGAGACGCGGCTGCGCAAGCTCGACCAGGGCGTCGCCGACGCCACCCTGCTGGCGCTCGCCGGCCTCAAGCGGCTCGGGCTCGCCCATGCCGCCACGGCGATTCTGCCGGTCGAGGAATTTCTGCCGGCGGTCGGCCAGGGCGCGATCGCGATCGAAACCCGGGCGGCCGACGGCCGCGTGCGCGATCTCGTCGCGGGCGTCGATCACGCCGACACGAGCGCGGCGCTCGCCGCCGAGCGCGCGTTCCTCGCCGTGCTCGACGGCTCGTGCCGCACGCCGATCGCCGGCCACGCCGCGGTGACGGGTGCGTCGCTGCAATTCCGCGGCATGATCCTGCGGCCGGACGGCAGCGAGGCGCACGAGACCGCG
>DASZJC010000550.1:0-4466 GCA_035948495.1 Xanthobacteraceae bacterium
GGTCGCCGGCATCGCCATGCGCCTCGGCGGCGCAGGTCAGGAAAAAGGGCAGCAACACCGAGTGCCGCGCGGCCGTCAGGCCGTCCAGGCTGTCCCGTATGGGCCGCAGCAGGGTGAGGTCGTGCCGCAGCCTCATTTTCGCCCAGTTGCAGAACAGCATCCCCTCGCGCGGACCGAGGAAGGTCTCGTAGTCCGCGCTCACCTCGATCAGTCGCTCCGCCAAGCCCAGCGTGCCGGCGGCGTCGCGCCACATCATCCGCTGCACGCACGCGCGGCGCAGCCCAAGAACGAGGCTCGGAATGTGGCCGAGGCGCTCTGCGTGCGTGACACCCTCCATGCTGACCGCCGTGCCGGCCGCCACCTTGCCCAGCGCCGTCAGGCAGATGCCGAGCGCGGTCGTCACGGAGACCCGGCTGTCGCGCGTCGTCACCGCGCTGCGTGGACCGTCCCGCTCGACCTCATAGACCGCCAGGATAGCGGCGAAATCCTCGCACGCGTCGGTGAACCGGCCGAGCAGCAGATGGGCGTAGCCGGCGGCCCGTCGGCCGGGCAGGATGGCCTGTGGGTTGCCGGTGCGTTGCCCGACCTCGGCCATCTCCTCGGCGCAGCGCAGCAGCGCCTCTGACTCCGACCGGGTCAAGTGAAAATTGATCAGCCCATCATGCGCGCGCAAGAGCTGCTCGGTGTCGTCGAGCGCCAGGCAGAGGTCGCGCGCGTGCTGGAAGGCGTCTCGCACCGAGTCGCTGCCCGAGCCGAGATTGTCGATGAGCGCCTGGCCGAGGGCGAGTTGGATCGAGAGCTCGAGCCGCAGCGTCGTCTCGCTGTCGGGCAGCCCGGTCCGCCGCTGCAGGGCGTTCTGCAAGTGGCTGACCCGCTCGGCGAGGGCGGAGCGGCCCGTCGCCCGCTCGGCGGCTTTCAGGTAAAGGTCGATGGATTTTTCCGCCGCGCCGCCCTCGCCGAAATGCCAGGCGATCAACTGAGGTTCCGTGGCGGACCCATCGATGTTGCCTTCCTCCAGCACCTCGGCGACTCGCAAGTGAAGGGCCCGGCGCCGGTCCCGCAGCAACGAGGCGTAGGCGGCATCCTGGAGCAAAGCGTGCCCGAAGCTGTACGTCGAGTCGGGAGGGTGGCCGCGCATGCTGGCGAGTCCCGTCTGCACCAGCTGCGCGAGCGCGTCCTCCAGCCGCTTCGGTGGCAGTCCGCACAGAATCCGCAGCATCTCAAAGGAGAACTGGCGCCCGATGACGGAGCCGATCTGAGCGACCTCCTTGCCGTCGGTGAGCCTATCGAGGCGAGCCATCATCGAGGCTTGCAGCGAAATTGGAACGGCATCCGGCGAGAGCGGGTTGGTCGGCGCAAGGCGATCGCTGTCTTTACCCGATGCGCCCAACTCCAAGACAGCTCTTGTCAATTCCTCGATAAAGAGGGGTACGCCATCGGCGTGCAACAGGATCCTTTCGATAACGCTTTCCGGCAGATCGCGGTCCCCGGCGACTTTTCCGATGAGGGATACGGCGTCGCGATGGGCAAGGCTGCCCAGCAGCTGTGCCGTGACCTGGGGGCGGATGACCCATGACGGCCGCATGTCGGGGCGCGCGGTGATCATAAGGAGGATCGGGAGCCGTTCTATGGTTTCGACCATTATGTCGAGCAGCTCGCGAGTCGTGGGGTCGGCCCAGTGGATATCCTCGAACACCGCGAGCACCGGAGCCTGCTTGGCGAGGCCGCCAAGGTGGCGGAGAATGGCGGCGAACGACATTTCTTTGCGCTTACGGGGCGTCAGGGCCTTGGGCAGGTCATCGGCGGCTCCCGGAACCGAGAGCAGGTCCGCAAACAGGACGATGTCCGTATCCGATGTTGACGCAGGCCCCAGCAGCAGGCCGAGCTTGTGGCGTTTTACGGTGGGGGTGTCGTCGTGCCGGAAGTCGGCGGCTCGTTCGAGCTGACCGATAATGGGGTGCAGAGGACTGTCTTTATGGTGCGGCGAGCAGACAAAGCGAAGACGGATCTTGTGAACGCCGGCGAGCTTTTGCTCGAGCGCTGCGACCAGGTGCGACTTGCCGACGCCGGGCTCGCCGGAGAGAAGCACGACCTTTCCCTCGCCTGCCTTCGCCTGATTCCAGCGGCGTTCCAGCAACGCGATTTCCTCGGCGCGCCCGACAAGCACGGCCTGGGTGGACCGTAGCGCCTCGAATCGGCTTTCGATGACGCTTTCTCCAAGCACCGCCCAGGTATGGACCGGAGCGCTCAGCCCTTTCAGGTTGGTCGGCCCAAGGTCCCGATAGTCGAACAGGCCCCCAGTCAGGCGGTGGGTGGTGCCATCAATCACAATCATGCCCGGCTGGGCTGCCGCCTGCAGCCGAGCGGCGAGGTTGGCCGTTTCGCCCACAACGGCGGACTCGAGCGAGGAGCCGAAGCCGATCAAGTCGCCTACGACCACCACGCCGGTTGCGATTCCCACGCGGACTTTGAGCGTGCCTTGGGGCCCGGCAATTGTGTCGAGACGGCCAACGGCCTCGACGATGGACAAGCCCGCATGGATCGCCCGTTCCGCGTCGTCCTCGTTGGATTGCGGATAGCCAAAGTAGATCAACAGTCCATCGCCCATGTATCGAGCAACAAATCCGCCGAACCGGACGACCAGGCCGGTGACGCAATTGTGGAAGGCCGCGATCACCTCGCGCAGGTCTTCGGGATCTACCCGGGCACCGAGCGCAGTCGATCCGACCATGTCGACGAACATGACGGTAAGTTGGCGCCTATCGACCGCACGTTTTTCCGCCGGCCGCCCGACGGGCCCCGGTGCTTCAGTCTGCTCGCCCGTGACCGCGGTGCCGCACACGCTGCAGAACCGCTTACCCGGCGGGTTTTCGCTCCCGCAGTCGCCGCAGCGCCAAGGCAGCGGCGCTCCGCAGTCGCCGCAGAATTTGCTGATGTTCGGGACTTCCGTTCCGCAGCGTGGGCAAATCATCCGAAGGCTCTTCCCGGACTCACCAGGCTTCGATCATGGGTGCGCCGTTGGCAGCAACGAAAACACAGTAGTCGCAGTGGGGCAATGGTCAACGATCCTTGAGGGGCGAATGGCGAGTAGCGAACGGTAAGGAGCGAATAGGGAGTGGCGAATAGCGAATAGTTGGAAAGCAAGATCAGAAAAAGCTTCGCTATTCGCTTCTTCTTTCTATTCGCTACTCGCCATTCGCTATTCGCTTCTTGCTACTCGCTATTCGCCCTTTCCTCGCGGTTCCGCATGCCCGATCACCCGCTTGATCGACGGCCAGCGCCGGCGCAGGCCGCGCTCGACCTCGTCGACCTTCTCGTGCGCTTCGCGCACGGTGAGCGCCGGATCGACCCGGCAGTGGAAGTTGACGATCTCGCCCTCGGCGGTCTCGCGCACGCGCACGTCGTGCACCTCGCCGACGAAGCCGATCTGCGCGGCGAGGTCGGTGAGCGCCGCGCGCACCTCGGCAATGCGCGCGCCCGCGCTGTCGCGGCCGGCCGCCCGGTCGGTCTGCAGCGGCTCGATGTGGGTCTCGACCTCGACGTCGGGGCCCAATTCCGCCTGCACCGCCTGCTCGAGCCCGCTCGCGACCTCGTGCGCGGCGTTGAGCCCGAGCGCGCCGTCGACCTCGAGGTCGAGCGACACGGCGAGCCGCCCGCCGATGGCGTGGACGGTGACGTGATGCACCGCGAGCGCCCGGTTGCGCGCGATCACCATGATGCGCTCGAGCATGCTCTCGTCGCTGAGCGCGCGCGGGTTGGTGGTGATGGTCGCCTCGGCGTTGGGCAGTTCGGCGCGGATCGCGCGGGCGACCTCGTCCTTGATCGCGGTGACCCGGTCGAGCGGCAGGGTGCGGCTGACGGCGACGGCGACGTCGACGAACAGCGTGGGGCCGACCGGGCGCGCCCGCACCCGCTCGATCGCGACTACGCCGGGCACGCCCCGGCCGAGCGCCGCGATGCGCTCGGCGACCCCTTCCGGCGCCGTGTCGGTGAGGGTTTCGACGGTGCGCCGGCCGAGCCTGAAGCCGGCGAGGCAGACGAAGGCCGCGACCACGAGCGCGGCGGCGTCGTCGGCCCAGGGGAAGCCCGCGGCGACGCCGGCAAGCCCGGCGAGCACGGCGAGCGAGGACCACATGTCGGCGCGAAAGTGCAGCCCGTCCGCTTCCAGGGCCTCGCTTGAGGTCGCCGCCGCCACCCGGTAGAGCAGGCGCGAGCGGAAGAAATCGACCACGATCGAGAGAGCGATGACCGCAAACGCCGCGCGCGTCGCCTCGACCAGGTGGCCGGGCGAGCCGAGGAGCCGCCGCACCGCCTCGAAGATCACCACGCCCGAGAGCACGAACAGGAGCCCGGTCTCGATCAGCGCCGCCACGCTCTCGACCTTGCCGTGGCCGTAATGGTGCTCGGCATCCGCCGGCTTGCCGGAAATGCGGATGGCGAAATAGGTCATGGAGGTGGCGGCGAGG
>DASZJC010000551.1:0-2648 GCA_035948495.1 Xanthobacteraceae bacterium
CATCCACGTCTGTGTGCCGAGCATGATCGATAGCTTGGAGGTGAAAGTCCTCTATCCAGCCTGATGGTGGCGAAGGATTAGCGAAGCGCAAGGGCACGCTCCGCGCGAGCGGAGCCCACCGCGAGGTGGGGCCTGAAAGAAGCGTGGAGCAAAGCCGCGGCCCGATGGACAAGAAGCGGATAATGAGGCCTCCCCGGCCGGACGAGCAGGCAGACAACTGCGAAGTCCACGGCCATCAAGGACCGGGGCGGTAAATTCGACGGGCGTGCGGCGAAGGCGATCGATCTTACCTCGGGAGGTCTGCGCCGTTGTCCCGGCGACGGGACTGGGGACATCGCGAGGTGTCCGGATCGCGGCGCAGAAGTCAGCAGAGGGCATAGTAGCCGGAGCGATCCGGCGAAGGCCCGAACGGTGGAATGGCAAGTAGATCGGCGAACTCGCACGGGCCATGCGGCAGAAAACTGAGCTGGAGATCACCTTGCGGGCCGGAACGACGGGTGAAGCCCGCAGCGCCGGCGTGGAAGGGACCGAAGCCCGGGCGGCGAACCCCGAACACGAAAGCCGGGCGGCTTGTGGGCCGTCGATGGAAGCGATCCTTGAGCGTGACAATCTGAGGAAGGCACTGGCGCGAGTGAAGGCCAACAAAGGCGCGGCAGGAATCGACGGGATGACGGTCGACAACCTGGCGCCCTATCTGAAGGAACACTGGCTCACGATCCGAGCCCAACTGCTTGACGGCAGCTATGGGCCGCAGCCGGTGCGGCGCGTGGAGATACCGAAGGCCTCGGGCGGCACGCGGCCGCTCGGGATTCCGACGGTGCTCGACCGCTTCATCCAGCAGGCGGTGATGCAGGTGCTGCAGGCGGATTGGGACCGGACGTTCTCCGAGGCGAGCTTCGGCTTCCGGCCGGGGCGCTCGGCGCATCAGGCGGTGGAACGGGCGCAGGCGTTGATCGCGGCCGGCCACGACGTGGTGGTGGACATCGACCTGGAGAAGTTCTTCGACCTGGTCAACCACGACATTCTGATGGGGCTCGTTGCCAAGCGGGTGACTGACAAGCGCATCCTGAAGCTGATCCGCGGGTTCCTGACCGCGGGGGTGCTGGCGGATGGGCTGGTCAGCCCGACCAAGGAAGGCACGCCGCAAGGCGGGCCGCTCTCGCCGCTTTTGTCGAACCTGATGCTCGACGTGCTGGACAAGGAACTGGAGAAGCGCGGCCATCGCTTCGTGCGTTACGCCGACGACTGCAACATCTATGTGCGCAGCCAAAGGGCGGGCGAGCGGGTGATGGCGGGCATCGAACAGTTCCTGGCCAAGCGCCTCAAGCTCAGGGTCAACAAAGCCAAGAGCGCGGTCGCCAAACCGAGCGTCCGCAAGTTCCTGGGCTTCAGCTTCACGGGTGGCGAGCAACCGCGGCGCCGCATCGCGCCGCAGGCCATCGACCGCTTCAGAGCAAGAGTGCGGGGACTCACGCGGCGCACGGGCGGGCAGAGCCTCGGCCAGGTCGCAAGAGAGCTGTCGTGCTATCTCGTCGGATGGCGCGGTTACTTCGGCTTCTGCGAGACCCCTTCAGTGCTACACACACTCGACCAGTGGATCAGGCGGCGGCTGCGCGCCATCGCCTGGAAGCAATGGAAGCACGGACGCGTGCGTTACAAGAAGCTGCGACGCTGCGGCGTCGGCCGGGAACTGGCGGCCAAAACCGCCGGCAGCCCGCGGGGCCCTTGGCGGCTGAGCAAGAGCCACGCGCTTCACATTGCCTTATCCGACGCCTTCTTCGTCACGTCGCTCCGACTCGCAACCCTCGCACCCAAACATGCAGCCTAACTTCACCGAATCGCCGTATACGGACCCGTACGTACGGTGGTGTGGGAGGGGCGGAGCCGCGAGGCTCTCCCCTATCCCGATTTTATTTGCTGGAGGTCCACAAGACGTGGATGCCCGGCCCAAGGCCGGGCATGACGTGGAGAAGCGGCGCCGCATGATCGAATGGTTCGACGACCTCACGCTCGGCATGCGGTTTGCGACCGGCGAGAAGCTGGTCACGCGCGAGGACATCGTGCGCTTCGCGGGCGAATTCGATCCACAGCCTTTTCATCTCGATGCGGCCGCCGCCGAACACACGGTGCTCAAGGGCCTCGCCGCCTCGGGCTGGCATACCGCGGCGATCGCCATGCGGCTCATCCTCGAGATCCGGCCGTTCGGCCCGCATCCCGTGTTCGGCCTCGGCGTCGACGAGCTGCGCTGGCTCGCGCCGGTGCGCCCGGGCGACGTGCTGCGCCTCGAGGGCGAGGTGATCGAGCTGACGCCGTCGAAGACGCGGCCGCAGGGCGTCGCGCGCATCAAGTGGACCGCGTTCAACCAGCGCGGCGAGCCGGTCTACACCTTCACGCCGATCGGCATCGTGCCGCGGCGGCCGGGCGATGAGGTTGGAGGGGCGCCCTAGCCTTGCGACCAGTAGGCGGGCGCCGGCGCCGATCCTAGCTTGCAGGTCGAAAGTGAGGCTCCCATGTCGAACCCTGCAACTGCTCCCCTTCAACAATATTCCGACGCGCTTGCCGCCATCGTCGCGCAGGCGGCGCCGTCGATCGTCGCCGTCCTCTCGCATCGCTCGCGCGCGAGCGGCTTTTTCTGGCGGCCCAGCCTG
>DASZJC010000552.1:0-4814 GCA_035948495.1 Xanthobacteraceae bacterium
GTCGCGCACAAGCGGCTCGACGGCCAGGGCCGCCTGGTGGTGCGGCCGTCCGGAACCGAGCCGGTGATTCGCGTGATGGCCGAGGGCGACGACAAACTGCTGGTCGAGGAGGTCGTCGACGGCGTCGTCGAGGCGCTGGCGCAAGCGGCCGCCTAGTGCCGCGAACCCGAAAAAGCCTGCCCCGGACTTGATCCGGGGTGGGCACCGGTTTCCCGCCTGCGCGAAGCCCTAGCACGGCTCGTCATTTGGCCGATGCTTCGGCGGGCGAAGGCAGGTCGGAAAAGGTCATGTTCCTGCCGAACCCGCCGCAATTTTGCCTGACAATTGTTTGGAAGCGGACACGACGGCGCGAAACCGCGCCGCGGGCGTCAACGCATCGTTAACATTCGCGCGACTCTTTGGTCACACGGCGCGCAATTCTGCCCGCCGATCGTTAATCGCCACGGTTAAAAAGTAAGGTTAAGTCCCATTTAAGGATTTCCTGCCATCGTCGTCCCGTTGGTTCAACCATGCGGGGTCACCGCGCGTCGGGCCCGCCGGTAAAGAGGGACTTAGTCATGGGTAGCTTGAGGAAGCTGGCGCTTGCAGGCGCGGCTGTCATCGTCACCATCCCGGCGGCGCGTGCCGCCGATATGCCGCTCCCGCCGCCGCCGCCGCCCCCGATGGAATTCGGCGGCTGGTACCTGCGCGGGGACATCGGCTTCAGCACCGAGCACGGCGGCAACTTCCACGAGGACGGGCTCGTGCCGCCGCCGACCAGCGTGCAGAACGCCGCGAGCGGCTTCGAAACCGGCGGCATCTTCCGCCTCGGCGTCGGCTATCAGTTCAATTCGTGGCTGCGCGCCGACGTCACCGGCGAATATCGCACGCCGGCGAGCTGGAGTTCGTTCGACATCACCAACTCCGGCGGCACGCTCATCCCCGAGCACGTCACGCTCGAGAAGTCCGAGTTGGTGGCGCTCGCCAACGTCTACGCCGATCTCGGCACCTGGTGGTGCATCACGCCGTTCGTCGGCGCCGGCGTCGGCTTCGCCTACAACAATCTGAGCAACTTCCAGGAGACCGCCATCGCGTCGCTCAATCCGCAGACCGGCGCCAACCTGATCAACGCCAACAACTTTGCCCCCGACAATGGGCAATGGAACCTCGCCTGGGCGCTGCACGCCGGCCTCTCCTACAAGGTGACGCCGGGCTTCTCGGTCGAACTCGCCTATCGGTACCTCAATCTCGGCAACGCGCAGACCGGCAATATTGTCGGATTCCTCAACAATCCGCAGAACACCGTGTTCCACATCGACAACATCACCTCCCAGGACGTGACCTTGGGCGTGCGCTGGCAGCTCGAGCCCGATCAGCCGCCGCCGGCCTATCCGCTGGTGCGCAAGGGCTGACGATCTTACCAGCGGTTCGAGTCGTGACGGCGCGGGGATTTCCCCGCGCCGTTTTTTTTGGCTCGGGCCGGCAACGGTTAACGCGCGCGCCCGGCGCGGTGAAGAATTAAGGTTAAAGGCTCGTAACCGGCCTCCGGCCCGTCGGGCCGAGCCGCCGGTGCCGCGCCGCGCCGGTGCTTTTGAAAAAACGGCGCCGCCGGCAAACGCGGCGAGGGGAAACGGCGCGAGGCGGGCGCCGAAGCGAACTCCGTGCTTGACGGCCGTCGCGGCCTTCCTTATCCCCCACCGCGGGACACCCCTCCCCAACGAGGGGCGCCTATCTGGAAGGATAGACCATGACGAGCCAGAAGCCCGGCGTGCGGCCGATCGTTCCGCACTTCTCCTCCGGTCCCTGCGCCAAGCGCCCCGGCTGGAGCCTCCAAGCCCTCACCGACGCCCTCACCGGACGCTCCCACCGATCGAAGATCGGCCGCGCCAAGCTCAAGCGCGCCATCGACCTGACGCGCGAGGTGCTCGGCATCCCGGCCGGCTATCGCGTCGGCATCGTGCCCGCCTCCGACACCGGCGCGATCGAGATGGCCATGTGGTCGATGCTGGGCGCCCGGCCGGTGACCCTGCTCACTTGGGAATCCTTCGGCGAAGGCTGGGTCACCGACGTTGTCAAGCATCTCAAGCTCAAGGATACGACCGTGCTGCGCGCCGCGTACGGCGAGCTGCCGGATTTGTCGAAGGTCGACCCCGCGAGCGACGTCGTCTTCACCTGGAACGGCACGACCTCGGGCGTGCGCATCGTCGACGCCCAATGGATCGCGCCCGACCGCACCGGCCTGACCTTGTGCGACGCCACCTCGGCGGTGTTCGCGCAGCGGCTCGACTGGGACAGGCTCGATGTGGCGAGCTTTTCCTGGCAGAAGGTGCTGGGCGGGGAGGCCGCGCACGGCATGCTGGTGCTCTCCCCGCGCGCGGTCGAGCGCCTCGAGACCTACGCGCCGCCCTGGCCGCTGCCCAAGCTGTTTCGCATGACCAAGGGCGGCAAGCTCAACGAGGCGATCTTTGAGGGCGAGACCATCAACACGCCCTCGATGCTGTGCGTCGAGGACTGGATCGACGCGCTCACCTGGGCGAAGTCGATCGGCGGCCTGCCGGCGCTGATCGCCCGCGCCGACGCCAACGCCAAGGCGATCGCCGATTGGGTCGCGCGCACGCCCTGGGTCGATTTCCTCGCCCGCGATCCGCGCACGCGCTCGAACACCTCGGTCTGCCTCAAGGTGGTCGATCCGGCGGTGGCGGCGCTCCCGGTCGACGCCCAGGCGGCCTTTGCCCGCGCCATGGCGGCGGCGCTCGAGAAGGAAGGCATCGCCTACGATATCGCCTTTTCTCGCGACGCGCCGCCCGGCTTGCGCGTGTGGTGCGGCTCGACCATCGAGGCCTCCGATGTCGAGGCGCTGACGCCCTGGCTCGATTGGGCCTTCGCCCAGGGCAAGGACGCGCTGCGCAAGGCGGCGTGAGGCGGCCATGGCCCCGCGCGTTCTCATCTCCGACAAGCTGTCGCCGGCCGCCGTGCAGATTTTCACCGACCGCGGCGTCGATGTCGCGGTCAAGTCCGGCCTCGACAAGGATCAGCTCGCCGAGATCGTCGGCGACTTCGACGGGCTCGCCATCCGCTCGGCCACCAAGGTCACCGCCAAGCTGCTCGACCGCGCCAAGCGGCTCAAGGTGGTCGGCCGCGCCGGCATCGGCGTCGACAACGTCGACCTCGCGGCGGCGACCGCCAAGGGCGTCATCGTGATGAACACGCCCTACGGCAATTCGATCACCACCGCCGAGCATGCGATCAGCCTGATGCTGGCGCTCGCGCGCCAGATCCCGGCCGCCGACGCCTCGACCCAGTCGGGCAAATGGGAAAAGAACAAGTTCATGGGTGTCGAGATCACCGGCAAGACGCTGGGCGTGATCGGCTGCGGCAACATCGGCTCCATCGTGGTCGACCGCGCCCATGGGCTGAAGATGAAGGTGCTCGCCTACGATCCTTATCTGTCGCCGGAGCGCGCGGTCGATCTCGGCGTCCACAAGGTCGAGCTCGACGAGCTGCTGCGGCGCTCCGATTTCATCACGCTACACACGCCGCTGACCGAGCGCACGCGCAACATCATCGACGCCGGCGCGCTCGCGCTCGCCAAGCGCGGCGTGCGCCTCATCAATTGCGCGCGCGGCGGCTTGGTCGACGAGGCGGCGCTGCGCGAGGCGCTCGATTCCGGCCATGTGGCGGGCGCGGCGTTCGACGTGTTCACCGTCGAGCCGGCGACCGGCAATCCGTTGTTCGGCCATCCCAACGTGGTGTGCACGCCGCATCTCGGCGCCGCCACCATGGAGGCGCAGGAGAACGTCGCTCTGCAGATCGCCGAGCAGATGTCCGACTATCTGCTCAACGGCGCCATCTCCAACGCGGTCAACTTCCCCTCGATCACCGCCGAGGAGGCACCGCGCCTGCGGCCGTTCGTCAAGCTTGCCGAGCAGCTCGGCTCGTTCGCCGGCCAGGCCACCGAGACCGGCCTCAAGGCGGTCAAGCTGGTCTACGAAGGCCAAGTCGCGGCGATGAACACCAAGGCGCTGACCTCGGCGGCGATCGCCGGGCTGCTCAAGCCGCTGCTGCAGGACGTCAACATGGTGTCGGCGCCGATCATCGCGCGCGAGCGCGGCATCGCGGTCGAGGAGACCAAGCGCGACGCCCAGAGCGACTACGACAGCCTGCTCACGCTCACCGTCGTCACCGAGCGGCAGGAGCGTTCGATCCAGGGCACCGTGTTCGCCGACGGGCGCCCGCGCGTCGTATCCATCAAGGGCATCAAGGTCGAGGCCGAGTTCGGCCCGTCGATGCTCTACATCACCAACGAGGACAAGCCCGGCTTCATCGGCCGCTTCGCCACGACGCTGGGCGACGCCGGCATCAACATCGCCACCTTCCACGTGGGCCGCGAATCGCCCGGCGGCAACGCCATCGCGCTCGTCGAGGTGGACGGGCCGGTGCCGGCCGAGGTGGTCGAGCGGGTCAAGCGCATTCCCCACGTCCAGCGCGTCCAACCGTTGCGATTTTGACGCAATGCCGGCTCGTTACGGCCGTGCTATTGCCGCGTCCGCGTCATAAGCCGGTTTCATTACATACAAGAACCGTTGGGGAGCACCGCGGCCGGTGCTATAAGCCCCTGAGTTTCCGGTGGTTTCGCCGCTGGGTGGCGCGCGCAGAGCCGCCGGGCGGCGCGGGGGCGGCGGCCGTGCTCGGGGATATTTGATGGCGAACGTGGTGGTGGTCGGCTCCCAGTGGGGGGACGAGGGCAAGGGCAAGATCGTCGACTGGCTCTCCGAGCAGGCCGACATCGTCGTGCGTTTCCAGGGCGGCCACAATGCCGGCCACACGCTGGTGGT
>DASZJC010000553.1:0-2047 GCA_035948495.1 Xanthobacteraceae bacterium
TCTTCAGCCCTGCCACCTTGATGATGTCGGGCGCATGGCCGCCGCCGGCGCCTTCGGTATGGAAGGCGTGGATCGTGCGTCCTTTGAAGGCGGCGATGGTCGTCTCGACGAAACCGCTTTCGTTCAGCGTGTCGCTATGGATGGCCACCTGCACGTCGAATCGGTCGGCGACCGAGAGACAGCAGTCGATCGCCGCCGGTGTCGTGCCCCAGTCCTCGTGCAGCTTCAGCGCGCAGGCGCCGGCCTTGATCATTTCCTCGAGCGCCGCCGGGCGCGACACATTGCCTTTGCCGGCAAAACCGAGGTTCACCGGAAAATCGTCCGCCGCCTGGATCATGCGCGCGAGGTGGAACGGCCCGGGCGTGCAGGTGGTGGCGAACGTGCCGTGCGCCGGGCCGGTGCCGCCGCCGAGCAGCGAGGTGACGCCCGACATCAACGCTTCGTCGACCTGCTGCGGGCAGATGAAATGGATGTGGGTGTCAAAACCGCCGGCGGTGAGGATCTTGCCTTCGCCGGCGATCACCTCGGTGCCGGGCCCGATGACGATGGTGACGCCGGGTTGGATGTCCGGATTGCCGGCCTTGCCGATGGCAAAAATCTTGCCACCTTTAAGGCCGACGTCGGCTTTGACGATGCCCCAATGATCGAGGATCAGCGCATTGGTGATGACGGTGTCGACCGCGCCCGCCCGGTTGGTGATTTGCGATTGGCCCATGCCGTCGCGGATCACCTTGCCGCCGCCGAACTTCACCTCCTCGCCGTAGGTGGTGAAGTCCTTCTCGACCTCGATGATGATGTCGGTGTCGGCGAGCCGCACGCGATCGCCGGTGGTCGGGCCGAACATGTCCGCATAGGCGCGCCGCTCCATCCTGACCGCCATCGGATCCCCTCTATAGCTTGCCCATAATCGCCTGGCGGAAACCGTAGACCGTGCGCTTGCCGGCGAGCGCCACCAGGGTCACCTCGCGGGTCTGGCCCGGCTCGAAGCGCACCGCCGTCCCGGCCGCGATGTCGAGGCGCATGCCGCGCGCCTTTTTGCGCTCGAACTTGAGCGCCGGGTTGGTCTCGAAGAAATGATAATGCGAGCCGACCTGGATCGGCCGGTCGCCGCTGTTGGTGACCGTGAGCGTCACGGTCTTGCGGCCGGCGTTGAGCGCGATCTCGCCGTCCTTGATGAACAGCTCGCCGGGTATCATGTCGCCCTCCCCTGCCCCGCTTATGTCCGCGCAGGCAACGCCGCGCTCCTGGCGATGGCCGCGCGCGCGTCGGTCACGGCGGCGTCGAACGCGCGCTCGAGCATGCCGTTGCGCCCGCGGCATCCGGCCACGACCTTCTCGGCCCAATCGATATAGTCGACGACCCGCGCCACGTCCCAGTTGGTCGGCGGCGAGACGACGAGCGCGCGCACGTTGCTGGTCTTGTCGGCGATCTTGAGCAACTTCGCGCGCGCGCTCGCGGCGGGCGCGCTCTCGATCTGCCGGCGCTTGCGCTCGGCCTTGGGCAGGCTTTTGTCGTCGGTGACCGCCGCGACCACCGCGGCGATCTCCGGCCCGAACCGCGCGTCCAGCTCCTCGTATTCGGTCGCGGTGTCCTCGAGGGTGTCGTGCAGCAGCGCCGCCGCCACCAGCGCGGCGTCGTTCCCGCCGGTCGCCTCGGCGAGCAGCGCCGCGACCTCGAGCAGATGGTTGACGTAGGGCTCGCCCGCCGCGCCCTTGCGGCGCTGGCCGGCGTGGCGGCGCGCGGCGAAATCGGCGGCCTGCATGATCAGGGATAGCGGCTCGTTCATCGGATCGGTTCGTGCACGGTCACCAGCTTGGTGCCGTCGGGAAAGGTCGCCTCGACCTGGATTTCATGGATCATCTCGGCGATGCCGTCCATGACCTGCGCGCGCGAGATCACGTGGGCACCGGCCTCCATCAGCTCGGCGACGCTGCGCCCGTCGCGCGCGCCTTCGAGAATATAGTCGGAGATCAGCGCCACCGCCTCGGGATGGTTGAGCTTGACGCCGCGCTCGAGCCGCCGCCGCGCCACCATGGCGGCCATGGCG
>DASZJC010000554.1:0-4533 GCA_035948495.1 Xanthobacteraceae bacterium
GCGGCTGATCGCGTCGTGCGAATCCTTCCAGCCTTGGTTGGCGAGACCTTCCTCGCTCATCCGGTAGTATTCGATGAACCCGTCCCGATCGGAATCGGCGGGCCCGTCGATCCAGCCGAGCGCCGCCTCGATTGCCGGCCACAGCTCCGCCAGGGTCGCCCGGTCGCCGGTGCGTTGCGCATAGAGGCCGGCAAGTACGACGAACAGCGGCGTCGAGTCGACGCTGCCGTAGTAGCGCTCGAACGGGACTTCGCGCAGCGCGGCCATTTCCCCGCCGCGCATCTCGTGCAGGATTTTTCCCGGCTGCGCGTCGTTGGCGGGATCGTCGACCTTGGCTTGGTTCGCGGCAAGCCGGCGCAGCACGCCGCGCGCCACGCGCGGATCGAGCCACAGCATCTCGATCGCAGTGACGATGCCGTCGCGGCCGAACGTCGTCGAGTACCAGGGAATGCCGGCGTAAGGATATGGGCCCTGCGGCGTTTCCGTCATCAGCATGTAGAGATCGGCCATGGCGCGGCACAGCACCTCGTTGAACACGTCGTTGGACGTCGTGATCGTGCTCGCGTGGCGCGTCGCGCTCTTCAGGCGGTGCTGGGCCTCGATCATTGCCTTGAAGAAGCGCGGCGACGTTGCCGCTTCGCCGCGCGAGCATTCAATGCTGAGAAAGATCGGGATGCGCTGCTGGGGCGCCAGCGTCAGGTGGTATTCGGCCAAGCTTTGCGTCAGCTGCGTCGGCGGCGGCTCGAAGCGCATGGTGGTGGATCGCGTCGCGCCGTCGAGACCGTCGTAGCGCAGCGACACGGTGTCGGGGCCGATGACCCGCGTCGCCATCGCTCCGCGCCGCTCGCGCGTGAGCCCCCGCACCTCGAACAGGTCGGCGAAATCATTGGCGAAGCCGAGCGAGAGCCGCACCGCGATCGCACGGTCCCCGTGGTTCATGATGGCAAGCCGCTGGTACGCGGTGGAGCGCCACAGAAACGTGGTGCGCACGATGTGCAGGGTGCTCTTCTCGAACACCACGCGGTTGTTCTTGTAGACGTCGGGATTTGTCAGGTCGACGGTATAAACCAGGTTGTCGTCGCGCATGTTGAAGCCGAGCAACAACGGCGTCGCGCCGCCGACCAGCAGTTCGAGGCGGGCGAGGTAGCGCGTGTCGCAGTGAAACAGGCCGTCGGCCTCTCCCGCGGTTGCGCCGATGTCGCCGTGGCTGTCGAGAACGAGGAAGCTGTCGTCGTGCTTGAGGGTGCGGCGCGGCCTCGTCAACGGAGCGCGCGCCCGGATGTAGAACTGATCGGCCTCCGCTTCCGCCTGCGGTACGATGCCCGACCGGATGGCGGCTTTCCCTGGCATGCAAGGTCCCTTCCTGTTCCTGCGTCATCCCCCGGATCGAACCGCACGAATCGCCGGCCGTCCATACGACTTGCTGCCCGCGAGTGTCGAGGCCGGTCTCGAGCAAACTGTGAAACGAATACGCCCCAGGGACGGCCGGGACGCGGGGCGATCAGGCCGCCCGCGACGTACCGTGTCTTGCCTGGCGCGAGGCCAGATCCTGATAGAGATCCTCGCGCCGGATCAGCTTGTTGGCGCGGTCGTCCTGCACCACCCGGCCGCCCCGCAGCACGACCACGCGGTCGAAGTTACGCAGAGTCGACAGGCGGTGCGCAATGGCGATCACAGTGCGGCCGCGCATGAGGTCGTCCAGCGCGGCGCGCACCGCGTCTTCCGATTCGCTGTCGAGCGCCGAGGTCGCCTCGTCGAGCAGGAGGATCGGCGCGTCCTTGAGGAAGGCGCGCGCGATCGCGATGAGCTGGCGCTGGCCTCCCGAGAACTTCACGCCGCGGTCGCCCACGATCGTGTCGAAGCCGTCCGGCAGCGCCTCGATGAAGCCGAGGCAATGCGCGGCGACGGCGGCCGCTCGGACTTCGTCGTCCGATGCGCCCTGGCGTCCGTAGCGGATGTTCTCGAGAATGGACCGGTGGAACAGCGAGATGTCCTGCGGCACGACCGCCATCGCCCCACTGAGGCTTTCCTGCGTCACCCGGGCAATGTCCTGGCCCTCGATCAATATCCGGCCGCCCTGGACGTCGTAGAGGCGTTGCACCAACGCGAACAGCGTGGATTTTCCGCAACCCGTTCGGCCGACCAGCCCGACGCGCTGGCCCGGCTCGATCTTGAGACTGAAGTCCTCGAATACCCGTCGCCGGTCCGGATAGCTGAAGCGGATGTTCTCGAACGCCACGCTCGCGCCGCCGCGCCGCAGCGGCTCGGCCTCGGGGTGGTCCTGCAGCTCGTGCGGCACCAGCAAGGTTTGCAGCGCCTCGGACAGCCGCGCCACGTGCTGGGTCGCGTCGACGAGAGCGACGGCGAGGTCGCGGGTCGCGTGCAGGATCGACAGGCCGAGCGTGCACACGAGAACGACCTGGCCGGTCGTGGCGGCGCCGCGCTGCCACAGCCCTATGGCCCAGGCGAGCAAGCCGATGGTCAGAACGACCGTCGTCAATGCGTGCAGCAGCCGCACCTTTTCCAGATAAAGCAGGCTGCTGCGTCGTGCCTGCATCTCGCGCGTGACGGTCGCGCCGAATCGGCGGAATTCGTGATTGACCCCGCCGAAAGCGCGAACCAACGGCATGTTGCCGATCACGTCGACCATTTCGCCGTCGACCGCAGCCGCCCGGTCGGCGAACGCGTGATGCAGCGGCATGCCGGCCGCCGCCAGGCGGAACATGGCGACGACGAGAATGGCGGCGAGGGCGGCGAGCCCGGCGGCCATGGGCGCGCTGACGGTCGCAATCAGCGCGATTGAGCCAAGCGTCGCCACGCACGGAGGGGCGACGTTCCAAACGAACATGTTCTCGATGGTAAACACCGCGTTGGAGGTCGCGGTGATGCGGCTCGTCAGCATGCCGGGAAGCCGATCGGAGAAATATCCGGGCGAATGCCCGGTCAAATGCCGGAACAGATCATTGCGCAGGTCGCCGGTAACGCCGATGAAAGCGTAGCCCGCAATGTAGCTCGCGAGCCGCCACAACAGATTGTCGGAGGCAACCAGCGAGACCAGTACCCAAAACGCGGTCCACACCTGGTCCAGGTGTTCCTTGCCGGCCGCGGACAGCGCATCGACCAGCAGCCGCACACCGTACTGGGTACCGACGGAACAGATCACCGCCGCGAGGACGGCGGCTGCGACCAGCGCGTGCGATACCGGCCGCATCTTCACGTAGTGAGCGAAGAATGCAAAGGGCCGCTCGGCAAAGCGCGACAGATTGCCCACTGATCCGGAACTCCCCGAACGTCGAACGGCGGCGCCGCCTGCAGCCCGCGACGGCGCCTGTTGGCCCGGCCATCCAATTCCAACGCGGAATCCCCGGATTGGTTGCTTGGAACCTTTCGCCCGGCTGGCATGTTGTGGCCGCGGGGGGAGTTTTCCCTTCCCGTTGCAATATTGCCCGGCGCGGCGTCGCGCCGGGCCGACAGGAGGCCGTGAATGCGCATTGCCCAGATCGCGCCCTTGACCGAGGCGATTCCGCCGAAGCTCTACGGAGGCACCGAACGGGTCGTTCACTGGCTGACCGAAGAGCTCGTCGCCCTCGGCCACGACGTGACGCTGTTCGCGAGCGGCGATTCGGTCACCTCGGCGACGCTCGAGCCGATGTGGGACCAGTCCCTGCGCCTGAGCGGTTCGATCCGGGACCCCAATGCCTTGCACATGCTGATGCTGGAGCGGGTGCGGCGCCGGGCGAGCGATTTCGACGTCCTGCACTTCCACCTCGACTACTACCCGTTCTCCCTGTTCTCGCGGCAATCGACGCCGTTCCTGACCACGCTGCACGGCCGCCTGGATCTGCCGGAGCACCAGCCGGTGTTCACGACGTTCAGCTCGATACCGGTCGTCTCGATTTCCAACGCCCAGCGCCGGCCGGTTCCGCAGGCCGGGTGGGTGCGCACCATCTACCACGGAGTGCCGGAGGACCTGTTGCGGCCGCAACCGGTGACGCCGAGCTATTTGGCGTTCCTCGGACGCATCGCGCCTGAAAAGGGCGTCGATCAGGCGATCAAGATCGCCGGCCGGTGCGGCATTCCGATCAAGATCGCGGCCAAGGTCGACAAGGCCGACGTCGAATATTTCGAGGCGAACATTCGTTCGCTGCTTGACTTACCGCACGTCGAATATATCGGCGAAATCAGCGACAAGGAGAAGGCGCCGTTCCTGAGCGGGGCGGTCGGGTTGCTGATGCCGGTCACCTGGCCCGAGCCGTTCGGGCTTTCGATGATCGAAGCGATGGCGTGCGGCACGCCGGTGGTCGCCTATAACCGCGGCTCGGTCCCCGAGGTGGTGGAAGACGGCTTGACGGGATTCGTAGTCGAAGACGAGCTGAGCGCGATCAATGCGGTCCGCCGCCTGCATCAGCTGCCGCGCCAGGCGATCCGCGCGCGTTTCGAGGAGCGCTTCACCGCCCGTCTCATGGCGAAGGAATACCTTGCGACCTACCGCAGCCTGATGAGCGGCGCCGTGGCGCGGCCCCGGTTGGTCGC
>DASZJC010000555.1:0-6640 GCA_035948495.1 Xanthobacteraceae bacterium
GGCGCAGCGCGAGGTGCGAGAGCAGCGAGAGGGCGAAGAAGATCGCGATGCCCGCGAGCGAGAGCAGCAGCAGCGCGGCGAACATGCGCGGGATCATCAGGCGGTAGCCGGACTCGGCGATGCGGTAGGCAAGCCCCGAGCCGGCGCCGGCCGAGCCGGCGGCGATCTCCGCCACCACCGCGCCGATCAGCGACAGGCCGCCGGCGATGCGCAGGCCGGCCAGCATGAACGGCAGCGCGGCGGGGAGCCGGAGATAGAGCAGGATTTGCCCGCGCGAGGCGCCGTAGAGCGCGAACAGGTCGACGAGGTTGCGGTCGACCGAGGCGAGCCCGAGCGTGGTGTTGGCGAGCATCGGGAAGAAGGCGACGATCCAGGCGCAGGCGAGCACCGCCGCCGGCTGCGGCAGATAGATGAGCAGCAGCGGCGCGATGGCGACGACCGGCGTCACCTGCAGGATCACCGCGTAGGGATAAAGGGAATATTCGACGAGGCGCGACTGGCTGAACAGGATGGCGAGCGCGACGCCGCCGACGACTGCGAGGCCGAGGGCTTCGAACGTGGTGGTCAGCGTCACGAGGAGCGAGGCCGACAGGATCGGCCAGTCGGACACGAGCGTTGCAAACACGAGACCGGGGCCGGGCACCTGGTAGGATGGCGTCCCGGTCAGGCGCACCGCCAAGTCCCAAGTGACGACCCCGAGCGCCAGCACCGCGACCGGCAGCGCAATGCGCAGCACGGCGTCGCGCCGGTTCGGCTCGGGCGGCTCGTCGGTGCGTGCCGGATCGACGCTCATGCGCCGCCTCCGGCCGTCATGGCCGCGGCGAGCGCCTGCGAAACGCGGCGGCAGGAGCCGGCGTACTCGGGCGAGGTGCGGAAGCTTTCCTCGCGCGGATAGGGCGCCTCGATCGCGATCTCGGCGAACACGCGGCCGGGGCGCGGCGTCATCACCACGATGCGGTTCGACAGGAACACCGATTCGAACACCGAGTGGGTAACGAACACCACGGTCTTGCCGAGCGTCTGCCACAGGCGGAGCAGGTCGTTGGCGAGGCGGAAGCGGGTGATCTCGTCGAGCGCCGCGAACGGCTCGTCCATCAGCAGGAGCTGCGGCGCGGTCACCAGCGCGCGCGCGATCGACACCCGCATCTTCATGCCGCCGGAGAGTTCGCGCGGGTAGGCGCGGGCGAACTCCGCAAGCCCGACGCCGGCGAGCGCCGTGTTGACGCGCGCCGCCGCCGCGGCGCGATCGAGGCCGCCGAGCTTGAGCGGCAGGTGCACGTTGCCGAACACGCTCGCCCACGGCATCAGGGTCGGCTCCTGGAACACGAAGCCGAGCGCGCCGCCGTTGCCTTTGCCCCCGCTGCTCCATTCGATCGTGCCGTGCGTCGGCGCCGCGAGCCCGGCGATCAGCCGCAACGCGGTCGACTTGCCGCAGCCGGAGGGACCGAGCAGCGACACGAACTCGCCCTGGCACACCGCGAGGTCGAACCCGTCGAGCGCAACGACCGTGTTGGCGAACGCCTTGCCGACGCGGCGCAAGGTGACGATGGGCGTCGAGGCAGGCACGGCGCCTACCTCTCCCCGCTCGCTGCAGCCGAGCGGGCCATCACCTCTTCGGCCTCAGCTCCAGGCCGACGCCCTTGTCGACGAACTGCAAGGTATAGGCCTTGCGCAGGTCGATGCCCGGCTTCACCACGCCCGCGCGCACCATCTTGTCGAAGAAGCTCTGCACCCGCGCGTCGGTCATGGCGCCGACGCCGAGCCGCAGCGAGTCGCCGAAATCGACGATGCCGTATTCCTTCAGCTTGGCGACCGAATTGGCGAGGAGGTCGTCGGTCATTTCCGGGTTGTCGCGCTTGATCATCGCGTTGCCGGCGCTGTTGTCGTGATAGATGTAGTTCATCCAGCCGACGATCGAGGCCTCGACGAAGCGGCGCACGAGGTCGGGCTGCTTGTCGACCAGCTCGCGCCGGGTTTCGATCAGGGTCGAGTAGGCGTTGAAGCCCTGGTCGGCGAGCAGGAAGATCTTCGGCTTGAAGCCGCTCGCGCGCTCGACCGCATAGGGCTCCGAGGTCACGTAGCCCTGCATGGCGCTTTTCTTGTCGGCGAGGAACGGCTGCGGGTTGAACGTGTAGGGCTTGACCTGCCCGTCGCGGAAGCCGAACTCGGACTTCATCCACTGGAAATAGGTGGCGCGCCCCTCGCTGGAGATGAACAGCGTGAGCTTCTTCAAATCCTCGAACCGCTCGATGCCCTGGTCGGGATGCGCGAGCAGGACCTGCGGGTCCTTCTGGAACAGCGCCGCGACGCTGATCGTCGGGATGTCCTGGGCGACCGCGTCGAACGCCTGCAGCAGGTTGGCGCTGAGAAAGAAGTCGATCTTGCCGACCGGCAGCAGGATGCGGTTGTTGACCTGCGGGCCGCCCGGCACGATCGTCACGTCGAGGCCGTACCTGCGGTATGTGCCGTCGGCGAGCGCCTGATAGAAGCCGCCGTGCTCGGCCTCCGCCACCCAATTCGTGCCGAAGCGGACCTTGTCGAGCGCCTGCGCGCCGGCCGCGGCCGTCGTGAGCATGAGCGCAAGCGCAGCAAGTCCCGAGCCCCGCATGAAGCCAAGTCTCATTCCCGTGTCCTCATTGCCTTCGTGAAAATAGGCGAGCGACGCGCGCTTGCCCAGCCATGCTTGCGGCCCTAGCCTGCCGCCATGCCGTTGAAGCGCAATTGGGCCGAGATGGCCTGGGAGGATTTCGCGGACGCGGATTCCGCCTCCTGGATCGCGGTGCTGCCGCTCGCGGCGGTCGAGCAGCACGGCCCGCACCTGCCGCTCGGCACCGACGCTTTCATCGTCGAGGCCTATGTGGCGCGCGCGCAAAAGCTGCTGCCGGACGCGCTCAAGGCGACGTTCCTGCCGCTGCAGGCGATCGGCACGTCGCACGAGCACCGCGCGTTCGCGGGCACGCTCTCGCTCGCGCCCGAGACGCTGATGCGGGTGCTCGCCGAGACCGCCGAAAGCGTGCGCCGCGCCGGCATCCGCAAGCTCGTCTTCGCCAACGGCCACGGCGGCAACGTGGCGGCGCTCGACCTGGTCGTGCTCGACCTGCGCGCGCGGCTCGGCATGCTGGCCGTCGCCTGCTCGTTCGCGCGGCTCGGCTACCCGGACGGCCTGTTCGCGCCCGCCGAGATTGCGCACGGCATCCACGGCGGCGACGTCGAAACCTCGCTCATGCTGGCGGCGCGGCCCGACCTCGTGCGCACCGAACGGGCCAAGAACTTCGTCCCGGCGACCGTGGCCATGGAACGCGAGTTCAAGTGGCTCGGCGCCGCGGAGTCCGTCGGCTTCGGCTGGATGAGCCAGGACCTCAATCCGTCCGGCGCCATGGGCGACGCGACGCTCGCCACGGCGGCGAAGGGCGAGGCGGCGCTGGCGCACGGCGCGCGCGCGTTCGTCGCGTTGCTGGAGGAGGCGGCGCGCTTCGACTTGGCGCGGCTCGGCGAGGGCCCGTTGGGATCCTAATAATTTATCCGGTGGCGGGGAAAGCCCGCGTCACCACGGGCTCACCCTCATCGCTTGCCGACGAGCGGCTGGTATTCCCGCCACCGGAAACTGCGAAAGACCCCGGGTCTGCAGCGCAACGCTTCGCGCTGCGCTGCGCCCGGGGAAAGCATCACTGCTCAAACCGCTCCACGAACCACTTGAGCAGCTTGATCCAGATTTCGTCCTTGCCGACCTGGTCCTCGATGCCGTGCTCGAGGTTGGGGTTGTCGTTGACTTCCATTACCACGAAGCCCTCGTCGGTCTGCTTGATGTCGACGCCGTAGAAGCCCTCGCCGATCGGCTTCGCCGCGCGGGTGGCGACGTCGATGATCGCGGGGGGCGCCTGGTCGAGGTCGAAGGTGCGAAAGCCGCCCTCGCGCGAGGAGCCGTCGGGGCGGTGCTTGACGATCTGCCAGTGGCCGCGCGCCATGCGGTACTGGCACACGAACAGCGGCTCGCCGGAGAGCACGCCGACCCGCCAGTCGAACTCGGTCGGCAGGAACTTCTGCGCCAGCAGCAGGTCGGTCTCCTCGAACAGCTCGCCGGCGACGCGGCGGAACTCGTCGAGCGAGTTGACCTTGTGCACCCCGCGCGAGAACGAGCCGTCCGGGATTTTCACCACCAGCGGCAGCCCCAGCTCGTCCATCGCCTTGGCGAGGTCGGCGTCCTCGGCGAGCATGACGGTCGGCGGCATCGGCACTTGGTTCGAGCCGAGCAGCTCCATCAGGAACACCTTGTTGGTGCAGCGGATCATCGACATCGGGTCGTCGATCACCGGCATGCCTTCCTGCCAGGCGCGCCGGGCGAACCGGTAGGTGTGGTTGTCGATTGAGGTGGTCTCGCGGATGAACAGGCCGTCGTATTCGGCCAGCTCGTCGAGCTGGCGGCGGGTGATCGGCTCGACGTCGACCGAAAGCTTCTCGGCGATGCGGGCGAAATACTTCAGCGAGGCGACCGAGGAGGGCGGGATCTTCTCGTTGGGATCGTGCAGCACCGCGAGGTCGTATTTGGCGACGCTCCGCGCCTTGGGGTCGCGCCATTCGCGCTTGGTGTGCTGGTGCAGGCAGTCGCGGAAGAAGGCCGCCTCGCCGTTCGCCAGCCGCGTGACGTTGCGCGGGCGGATGCGGTCGATCGAGAGCCAGTGGCCGGGCTCGATCGTCACCTCGAGGGCCGGGCAGCGGAACCAGTCGAACAGCAGGCGGCCGAACGAGTCGAACCGCGCGTCGTGGGAAATGCCGAAGCACACCAGGAACTTGAACTCGCCCTCGGGCTGGAAATCGGCCTTGCGGGCGCACCTGTTGAGCTCGTCCTCCAGCTCGGGCAGGGCGTGCTCGTAGAGCTTGGCCTCGCGCAGCTCCAGCATGGTTTCGACCGTGGGCACGACGCGGTGGCCGCGCGCCTCGGCCAGCAGCGAGGCGTAATAGCCCTTCGACTGGTAGGCATAGGAGCGCGACAGGTTGACGAGCTTGGGCCGACCGACATCGAACAGCTTGGGCCGGGCGAGGTACTCGCTCGTCGTGATCACCTTGTGGGGGGTGTCCGCGTTGGGGAGATCCTTGGGCTGGTCGACGAGAATGACCCAGCCGGTCATTGGCGAGGCCCTTTCCGGATGAGGATTGAGGCGCGCAAGTGGTCGCGGCCGCACCGCGTCATGCGTTCGAACGTGGCGGAGGGCACCGCGTAGGTCTGGGGGGTCGTCGCGTGGCCCGCCGCGTCCCTGATGGCGGCGGGGTCATGCACGAGCACGTAACGCGCCTCGTGGCCGAAGGCGAAGACCCAATGGGGAACCGTTCTGCGCACCATGTGATAGCCGGCCACCAGCACGATCGCGACCGCGCCTTGATCAAATGCCGCCATGAGCGCCGATTCGGCAAGCGCCCGCGTGTGGATGGGGATGGCAAGCTCCCGCGCCTCGCGCTGGAACTCCTGCTGGGCCACGCGCATCACCCGCCGCTTGTCCTCCGATTCGGTCGTATCGAGGAAATAGGGGCCCGCATGGCTCACGTGCACTTCGGGATGGAGCCCGTGCCGCCGCAGCGTCACGGCGAGCCCATAAGGTTCGCAGCCCCCGGCACCGGAACTCATGAAAATGGTCGTTGCTTCACGCCAGAGCTTCAGCTCGAGGGCGGCGTTCGGCCGCAGCGACGGGTCCGACCAGCCGAGCGCCATCATCACGCATGCGGGCCCGCACGTGAACTCGGTCGTTTGGTGGAAATATGGCGGCGACCGCTCGAGGCCGTGCAGGCGCGGCGTGAGCCGCTTCTCGAAGCGCAGCGCGTGGCCGCGGTCCGCGTAGTAGGCGGCATGGCGGCCGAACACGAGATAGCCGGCCTTGCGATAGCGCGCGATGGCGGCGGCGTTCTTCTCGTGCACTTCGAGGCGGAGCACGGTGCATTCGCGCGCAATGGCGGCTTGTTCGGCGGCGGCGAGCAGGGCGGCCCCGATGCCGCGGCGCCCCGCTTCCGGCGCGACCGCGATCGAGTAGAGCCGGGCCACGTCGGTGTTGGCGCGAAACAGCACCAGCGCATAGCCGGCAACGGTCCCTTCGCGCAGCGCGACGATCAGCGCGCTCGAGAGCGAGGCGAGGAAACGACGGAAGCCCCGGCGCGGGATGCGGTCGGTCGGGAACGCGCGCTTCTCGATGTCCACGAGAGGGTCGATATCGGCGGGCTCGGCCGGGCGAATGCGGATATGCGAGACGGAGTGCTGGGCCGGCGCGAGTTGCATCGCAGGACATATGCGCTCGCCGCCCGGCTGTGCAAGCGACGCCTCGCGCAGGCGCCGTACGCGGCTTCCCTGGACGCCCGGTCGGTTACTATATAACATTGTGTCGCCACAAACGCCGGCCAATCGTCGTGCCCGAGAACCGCATGTCCGTCCCACGCCACTCGCACGGCGACGCGCCGCACCAGCCCGCGACCGTCTCGCCGTCGATCCTGCGCCTGTCCGCGTGGGAGCGGCTTGCCGCGGTCGCGGTGCTGATCGCGCTGCTGTGGGGGGCGGTCCATTGGGCGATCTCTTGAGCAAGGGCGGGCGATGAACGCGGCGCTGCACTTCTCCAACCTGACGCTGGGCTACGAGCGCCATCCGGCGGTGCACCACCTC
>DASZJC010000556.1:0-1754 GCA_035948495.1 Xanthobacteraceae bacterium
CGATCAGCGGCTCGCCGCGCAGCTTGGCGGCGATCGCCTCGGCCACGTCGCGCGGCTTCTTGCCGGCCGGCTTCGCCAGCACCATCGCCGCATTGGTCGCCATGTCGCCGTGCGCAGATTCGCGCGGCGGCTCGACCAGGATGCGCGAAAGATCGAGCCCGGCCGGCAGCGCGCCCTCGGCCGCGAGCGCGCCGACCGCGGCGTGAACGCGATCGAGCACGCGGGCAAAGATATTGTTTGGTCGCTCGCTCATGATGGTTGGGCCGCGCGCCCTAGACCAATTCGGCGGTCGAGTCAAAGTGACGGGCGTGCTCGATCAGCGCGTAACGGTCGGTCATGCCGGCGATGAAATCCGCGACGCGGCGGGCGCGCCCGACAACATCGCCGCTGCCGAGATCGTGCGCCCATTCGGGCGGCATGTCGGCGGGCGCACCCATGAAGTGGCGGAACAGGTCGGCCACGATGCCCTGGGCGGCCGCCATGATGCGCATGACGCGCGGATGCCGGTACATGCGCGGAAAGAGGAAATCCTTGATCGCCGCGTCGACCGCCTGCATGGCCGGCGAGAACCCGACCAGCGTATGGCCGGCCAGGCGCACGTCGTCGGCCGAACCCGGCGCGGCGGCCGCAAACCGCCGGTCGGATTCGGCAACGACGTCCTCGATCGTGCGCCCGATCAGCCGGCGAATAAGCTCGTGCACCAGGCGCGCGGGATCGAGATTATGGAATTGCGTGCGAATGTCGCCGAGCGTCTCGCCGACCGTCGGCAGCCCGCCGAGATCCTCGAGGGAGAACAGCTCGGCGCGCAGGCCGTCGTCGATGTCGTGGGCGTTGTAGGCGATGTCGTCGGCAATGGCGGCGGCCTGCGCCTCGGCGCCGGCGTGGCTCCACAGCATGAGATCGCTGCCGGCGGCTTCGAGCGGGAGCGCGGCCGGCAGTCCGCGCGCCGCATAGCGGCCGACCGGGCGGCGCGCGCGGTCGGTGAGCGGCCCGTTGTGCTTGATCAGGCCTTCCAGGGTTTCCCAGGTGAGATTGAGACCGTCGAACTGCGGATAGCGGCGCTCGATCAGGGTGACGACGCGCAAGGTCTGGGCGTTGTGGTCGAACCCGCCGTGGTCGGCGAGGCATTCGTCGAGCGCGCGCTCGCCGGCATGGCCGAACGGCGGATGGCCGAGATCGTGCGCCAGCGCCAGCGCCTCGGCGAGATCCTCGTCGAGCCCGAGCGCGCGCGCGAGCGAGCGGGCGATCTGGGCGACCTCGAGCGTATGGGTCAGGCGCGTGCGGTAGTGATCGCCCTCGTGGAACACGAACACCTGGGTCTTGTAGGTGAGCCGCCGGAACGCCGACGCGTGGATGATGCGGTCGCAGTCGCGCCGGTAGGCGCTGCGCGTGCCGCTCGGCGGCTCGGGATGCAGGCGGCCGCGGCTTGCGGTCGGATCGGACGCAAAGGGCGCGCGCGCACGAGCCGCCTCGACCGCCATGAAAGCCTCGCTTTAGGTTATTATTGGAGCATGATCTTTCCGAAAACCGGTACCCACCCCGGATCAAGTCCGGGGCAGGCTTTTTCGGGATCATGCTCTGGATGTTGACCAACCCTCGGCGCGCACTTAACTATCAGGCGGGCGCCGTGGCAATTGCGGGCCCGGGAGAGCGGTAATGACGGACGTGACGGTCAGCGCGCGGGCCGCCCAGCGGATCGGCGAAATCCTCAAGAAGGAGGCGGCCGGCGCCATGCTGCGCGTGAGCGTGGAGGG
>DASZJC010000557.1:0-4034 GCA_035948495.1 Xanthobacteraceae bacterium
AGGCCAGCGAGCGCTGGCGTGCCGGCAACCCGCGCTCGGCCATCGACGGCATGCCGGTCGGCATCAAGGACATCATGGAGACCTACGACATGCCGACCCAGATGGGCTCGCCGCTGTTCGAGGGCTGGCGCGGCGGGCGCGACGCGGCGGCGGTCCATGCGCTGCGCGCGGCCGGCGCGGTCATTCTCGGCAAGACCGTCACCACCGAGTTTGCCGCCACCCATCCGCGCGGCACCCGCAATCCGCACGATGCGCGCCGCACCCCCGGCGGATCGAGCAGCGGCTCGGCGGCGGCGGTCGCGACCGGGATGGTGCCGGCGGCGCTCGGCACCCAGGTGGTGGGCTCGATCCTGCGGCCGTCGAGCTTCTGCGGTGTCGTCGGGTTCAAGCCGACGGTCGGCGCCATCAACCGCGGCGGCAGCCACGATTATCTGAGCCAAAGCTGCACCGGTCCGATTGCCGCCACGCTGGAAGACGCCTGGGCGGTCGCGCGCGAGATCGCGCGCCGGGTCGGCGGCGACCCCGGGTTCCCGCGGCTCGCCGGGCCGATGACGCTGCCGGCCGCAAAGACACCGCGCGCGCTCGTAGTTCTCGAGACGGCCGGCTGGCCGGTCGCCACCGCGGGCGCGCGGCAGGCGCTCGAGCGGGCGGTGGCACGGCTGCGCGCCGCCGGCATTGCGATCCTCTCCCGCCGCGACACTCAGCTGGTCGAGAAGGTCGAGAGTGCGCTCGCCCGGGCCATGCCCGTCACCCGCGCGATCAACGAATGGGAGTGGGTGTGGCCGCTCAACGATTATCACCGCCGCGACGCGAACGCGCTGAGCGAGAGCATGCGCGAGCGGCTCAAATCCGCCGAGGCGATGGCGGAAGGCCATTATGAGGAATTGATTGCCGAGCGCGCGCGCATCCGGGCGCAATTCGCCGAGCTTGCCGCCATCGCCGATGGCGCCGTCACGCTTTCGGCGCCGGGCGCGGCGCCGCTCGGCCTCGGCTGGACCGGCGATCCCATCTTCGTCGTCTCGGGCTCGCTGCTCGGCGTGCCGGCGGTATCGCTGCCGCTGCTTCAAGACGAAGGCCTGCCGCTCGGCCTGCAGGTGCTCGGGTTCGAGCGGCGCGACGCCGACCTGATGGCGACCGCGGCCGCAATCCGCGACGCGGTCGGCGGCAAATAACCGGCTCGCGTCGAGTCACAGAGAAAGCGCGTCGTCATGAAGCTGGCCGTGCCCGACCTGATCTCGAACTCGTATTTTCCCGCCGCCGCGGCAGTCGAGCTGGGGTTCTTCAAACAGGAAGGGCTCGACGTCTCGCTCGAGCTGATCTTCCCGGTCGACAAGTCCTATGCGGCGCTGCGCGACGGTACGGTCGATTTCGTCGGCGGCTCGGCGCATTCGGCGCTGGCGGCGTTTCCCGACTGGCGCGGGGTGAAGCTTTTGTGCGCGCAGGCGCAGGGCATGTACTGGTTCCTGGTCATGCACGCCGACCTCAACGCCCGGCGCGGCGACCTCGACGTGGTCAAGGGCAAGAGCATCGGCGCGGCGCCCTGGGTCGAGATGGGGCTGCGCCGTCTGCTGATCGAGGCTGGCATCGATCTCAAGCACGACGACGTGAGGATCGCGCCAGTCCCGGGCGCCGCCGGCGCCGGCGTCAATTTCGGGCTGACTGCCGCGCGGGCGCTCGAGGAGCGCAAGATCGACGGGTTCTGGGCGAACGGCATGGGGACCGAGGTCGCCGTGCGGCGCGGCGTCGGTACCGTGGTGCTCGACGTGCGCCGCGGCGACGGACCCAAGGCGGCGTTCGACTACACGTTCTCGAGCATCGCCGCGACCGACGCGCTCATCGCGCGCGCCCCCGACGCCGCCGCCGCCGCGGTGCGCGCGATCGTCAAGACCCTGCGGGCACTCAAGCAGGACGTGACACTTGCGACGCGGGTCGGCGAGAAGCTGTTCCCGCCCGAGCAGGCGGCGCTGATCGCCGAGCTGATCCGGCGCGACCTGCCCTATTACGACGCGGCGATTTCGCCGCACACGGTCGCAGCCGTGAATCGCTTCGCCCAGGACCTCGGGCTGCTGTCCGGGCCGGTGCCGTACGAAGCGGTCGTCGCCGCCGACCTGCGTGCGCTATGGTAGGCGCCGCTCGATCCGGAGGCTTGCCCATGTCCACGACCCGCGTCGCCATTGCCGGCCTCGGCGCCATCGGCCGCGCGCTGGCGCGCGCCCTCGACGACGGCGTGCCGGGCGTCGCGCTCTCCGCCGTTGCCGCGCGCGATGCCGGCAAAGCGCAGGCCTGGCTTGAGGCGGAGGAGATCAATTGCCCGGTGGTCGCGCTTGCCCACATGCCCGCGCATGCCGACCTCGCGGTCGAGTGCGCGCCGGCCGCGCTGATCGCCGACATCTGCGTGCCGATGCTCGCCGCCGGCAAGCAAGTGATGGTGCTCAGCTGCGGCGCGCTGCTGCCGCGCCCGGAGCTGATCGATCTCGCCAAGGCGCACGGCGGGCGCATCATGGTGCCGACCGGCGGGCTGCTCGGCCTCGACGCGGTGGCGGCGGCCGCGGAAGGCACCATCCGTTCGGTGCGCATGACGACGCACAAGCCGCCGAACGGCTTGGCCGGCGCGCCCTATCTGGTCGCGAACGGCATCTCCGTCGACGGCCTCAACGCAGCCAAGCGCGTGTTCAGCGGCACGGCGCGCGAAGCCGCCGCCGGCTTTCCGGCCAACGTCAACGTGGCGGCGGCGCTCTCGCTCGCCGGCATCGGGCCCGACCGCACCGTGATCGACATCTGGGCCGACCCGTCGGTCACCCGCAACTGCCACGTCATCGAGGTCGACGCCGACTCCGCAAGCTTCACCCTGTCGATCGAGAACGTCCCGTCGGAAAACCCGAAGACCGGCAAGATCGTCGCGCTTTCCGTGCTCGCCGCGTTGCGCAAGCTGCACGCGCCGCTCGCGGTCGGGACGTAAGGCGAGGCCGTCATGAACAGCCCATTCGATCCGGAGAAGGTCGCGCGCCACGTGCTGGCCGAGCACGACCGCCGCGCCGACTACCGCAACCTGCCGGCGGAGATCGCGCCGGCGAACGTCGCGCAGTCATATGCGGCGCAGCTTGCGCTGGTGCGCATCATGGTGCCGCGCAAGGGCAAGGTCGCAGGGCTCAAGATCGCGACCACCACCAAGGTCATGCAGCAGCTCATGGGCATCGATCACCCGTGCGGCGGCACCATTTTCGAGGACACGGTGCATATGTCCCCCGCGAAGCTGCGTCTCGCCGACTATCAGCACGTGGTGATCGAGTGCGAGCTGGCGCTGCGGCTCGCGCGCGACCTCCCGGCTGCGGCGACGCCCTACACCGCGCAATCGGTCAAGCCGGCGATCGGCGCCGTGATGCCGGCCTTCGAACTGGTCGAGGACCGCAACGCCGATTACAAACAAACGAGCGCGCTCTCGATCATCGCCGACAACTGCTGGAACGCCGGCATCGTGCTCGGCGCCCCGGTCGCCTACGATCCCTCCCGCCCGCTCGACGGCATCGCCGGCCGCCTCACCGTCAACGCGTCGCGCACCCACGAGGGACGCACCGACGGCCCGCTCGCGACCCTCGCCTGGATAGCGAACCTCGCGGCCGGACAGGATCGTCCGCTCGCGGCCGGCATGGTCGTCATCACCGGCAGCGTCATCCCGACCTTGCCGATCGCGGCGGGCGACCGCTTCGTGTTTACCCTCGACGGCCTCGGCAGCGCCGAAATCAGTGCTCAGTAAGCAGTAATCAGTGACCAGATTCTCGCATGCCCTGTGATCACTGATTACTGATCACTGATTACTGATCACTGATTACTGATTACTGATCGCCTCCAATCCCTTGGACTTGATGACCGGGGCGGCGGCCGGCGAGGTGAGGAATTTGATCAGCGCCTGCACCGCCTCGGAATCTTTGGCGGCAGGCGATAGGCCGGCCGAGAAGACGGTGACGTGCTGGATCTCCGCCGGCATCGGCAGGACGTCGACGCCGGGCACGGACTTCAATTCGCTGATTTGCTGG
>DASZJC010000558.1:0-8914 GCA_035948495.1 Xanthobacteraceae bacterium
ACCTCGCTCGCCAACGCGTCGAGCCAGTTGACGGCGTCGTTGACCAGCCTGCAGAACCAGGCGGCCTCGTTCGGAACCAACCTGTCGGTGATCCAGATCCGGCAGAGCTTCACCTCGGCGACGATCAACACGCTGCAGACCGGCGCCAGCAACCTGACGCTCGCCGACACCAACCAGGAGGGCGCCAACCTGCTCGCCCTGCAGACCCGGCAGTCGCTCGCCGAGACGGCGCTCTCCCTCGCCGCCCAGTCCCAGAACAGCGTGCTGCGCCTGTTCGGCTGATCCGCGCGACCGGCTCGTTATCGACGGCGGGGCCTCGGCCCCGCCGTTTATTTTTTGGAAAGAATTCATATTTCAGCGCATTAACCGCGCATTAGGGTTAATCAAGCATAGTCGCCCTTAACCGCTCGCGAGGAGCGGCATATTCAACCTACCGTGGAGTGAGCCATGAGTGGCGATATCGTCCTTTCGTCCGGCATCCGGGCGAACCTCCTGTCGCTGCAGAACACTGCCCATTCGATCAGCACGACGCAGCAGCGGCTGTCGACCGGCCTGAAGGTGAACTCGGCGCTCGACAACCCGATCGACTACTTCACGGCTTCCTCGCTCAACGCGACCGCCGGCAACCTCGGCAACCTGCTCGACGCGGTGTCGAACGCCGTGCAGACGGTGCAGGCCGCCAACAACGGCATCACCTCGATCACCAAGCTGGTGCAGAGCGCCCAGGCCATCGTCCAGCAGGCCCAGCAGAGCGCCGCCTCTACCGCCATCGACACCGGCACGGTCTCCGGCCTGACCGCCGCCTCGTCGTTCGCGGTCACCAGCGGCCATACCATCACGATCAGCGACGGCACCTCGACCGCGACGATCACCTCGACCGGCAACGTCACGGTCCAGCAGATCCTCACCGCCGTGAACGGCGCGGCCGGCCTCCAGGTCAATGCCGAGCTGTCCCCCAACGGCAGCCTGCAACTCGAAGCCACCGGCGCCAACGCCGTCACGGTCGGCGGCTCGGCGAGCGCCGGGGAACTGGCCCAGTTCGGCCTCGCCAGCGGCACCACCGCCGCCGGCAGCGTGAATGCCACGCGCACCTCGCTGGCGACCCAGTACAACCAGGTCCTCGCGCAGATCGACCAGCTCTCCACCGACTCCGGGTTCAACGGCGTGAACCTGCTCGCCGGCCAGAGCCTGCAGGTCGTGTTCAACGTGAGCCGCACCTCATCCCTGGTGCTTCAGGGCGTCACGTTCAACTCCGCGGGCCTGGGGATTTCGCAGGCCGCCAGCAACTTCCAGACCAACACCTCGCTCGCCAACGCGTCGAGCCAGTTGACGGCGTCGTTGACCAGCCTGCAGAACCAGGCGGCCTCGTTCGGAACCAACCTGTCGGTGATCCAGATCCGGCAGAGCTTCACCTCGGCGACCATCAACACGCTGCAGACCGGCGCCGACAACCTGACGCTCGCCGACAACAACCAGGAGGGCGCCAACCTGCTCGCCCTGCAGACCCGGCAGTCGCTCGCCGAGACGGCGCTCTCCCTCGCCGCCCAGTCCCAGAACAGCGTGCTCCGACTGTTCGGCTGACGACCCGTCGCAGCGCGAAAATGGAAGAGCGGAGCCGCGGCTCCGCTCTTTTTTTACCCGATGCTAACGGCCTTGCGAAACCATCGGCATCGGCCCCCGCCGACACGGAAGCCGACATGGCCCTGAAGATCGAGCTCAAGCCCGGCGAGCGCGTCATTCTCGGGGAATGCGTGGTCACCAATGCCGACCAGCGCACGCGGCTGCTGGTCGACGGCCACGCCCCGATCCTGCGGGAAAAGGACATCATGACGCCGGAGCGCGCGGACACCCCGGCCAAGCGCATCTACCTCGCGGTGCAGCTGATGTACACCGCGAAAAACCCGCAAGCCCACCACGAACTCTATTTCAGCCTCGTGCGCGACATCGTCCAGGCGGCGCCGAGCATGTGGCCGCATATCGAAAACATCAATAATCAAATCTTAATGGGTCAAATGTACAAAGCCCTTAAGGATGCCAAGAAGTTAATCAGCTACGAGAAGGGACTCCTCGACGATGCAGCGCGGTGCCCAGACGTACGGCAAGGTCGCCAACCAAACGGCAAACCAGCGTGAGCTGGAAGCGAGCCTGCTGCTCAAGGCGGCATCGCGCCTGCAGGCCGTGCACGACGGTTGGGAGCGCAAGCAGGAGGAGCTCGGCGACGCACTGCTCTACAATCGCCGCCTGTGGACGATCTTCATGGCCTCGGTGGCGCAGGACGATAATCCGCTCCCGCGGGAGATCCGGCAGGATGTCGCCAACCTCGGCCTGTTCGTGTTCCGCCACACGCTCTCGCTGATCGCCGATCCGCGCCCGGAATACCTCGGCTGCCTCGTCAACATCAACCGCCAGCTCGCCGCCGGGCTGCAAGGCCGCACGTAAAGCGGTACGCCGCGTCGCGCGCGAGCCGCGCGCGTCAGGCCGGCAGGAAATTGACCAGGCTGAGCTGCGCAAGCATTCCGGTGACCTCCATCGAGGCACGCAGGTTCGTCTGCAGCGTTAGGATCTGAGCGCCGACCTGGTCGCTCGACACGCCCTCGATCTGCTGCAGCATGTTGGTCAGCGTATTCTGGGTCTGCTGATTGACGGTCTTGGCGTTATTGATCGTGCTCTGCGCATTGGCGAGATCGGACTGGATGTCGGACAGGGTCTGGCTGCCCGACGGGCCGTTCAGGTTGGCGGCGACGCGCTGGGTGAGCGCCGTATAACTCGCGGCGGCGTTGGGATCGCTCGGCGCGTAGCTCGTCGCCGCGAGCGCGGCGATATTGGCGACGATGTTGCTCAGCGCCGGCTCGTTGGCGCGCACGCCGTAGGCAACGGTGGTCGAGGGGCCGACCTGGGCGAGCGCGGTCGAGCGCGCCGGCGTGGCGCCCGAGTCCCCCGTGTACCACGTCACCGTGTTGGCGGACGTGCCGTTGACCAGCGCGGTGGCGGTGCCGAACGGCGGGCCGGCGACGCGTTGGGGCGGATTCAACGTAAAAAAATCGTTCGCCGCCGCGATCGCCGAGGCGGCCGGCAGCGCGGTCTGCGCCAGGTTGCCGATCGCGGCCGTGAGCGCGGTCTGCAGGTTCGCCGCGGTCGCCGCCGGCGTGGCGCCGATCGTGAACTGATTGGCGCCCGGCGGCGACGCGCTCGTCGCCTGCAAGGTCACGCTCTGGTTCGAACCGTCCGGCAGCGTCAGGCCGAACTGGAGGGTATCGCCGTTGTTTGGATTGGCCCCGAGGTTGACCGTAATGCCGGGCGGCGTGCCGCTCGGGCCGGCGACCGTCGCGCCGGTCAGGCTCGAGTTGACGCCGGCGAGCTTGAAGCCGAACGGCGAGCCGGCCACGTCCTCGCTGATCCACACCGTGGTGCCGGAGGCCGGCGGAATGACAAGCCGGCCGAGGCCGTTCGTCCCGACATCGGCCTGCGCGCGCTCGGCGATGACCTGCTTGAGCCCGGCCTGCGATCCGGTGCCGTTGAGGATCGCATCGGTCGATGCGACCGCCGGCTGATTGGCGGCGCTCCCGGAAAACAAATAGTTGCCCGCCGCCTGCGAATTGAGTGCGGAGAGGATCGTGTCGAGCTGCGACGCGGCGGCGCTCTGGACCGTCGTCTGCCCGTTGTTGTTCAGCGTGAACGTCGACGGCTCCGCAATCGACTGCTGCACGCCGTTGCTGACCGTGCCGATTTCCGAAAGCGCGTTCTGGGCAACGCTGATGTTGGTGCCGGCGAGCGAAACGGCGTTGCCGTAGCCGTTGAGCGCCGAGAGCTGGGCATCGAGCCCGACGGTCAGGCCGGCCTGCGACCCCAGTCCCGCGTAGTCCTGCGATTTCTGACCCGTGCTCAACTGCTGACTGAGCTGGTCGAGCTGGTTCTGCATGTTGACCAGGGACTGCGCGTTCTGCGCCGCCAGCGCGCTGCCCGTTCCGATGCCCGCGATCGTCATTATGTCACCATCTGCATCAAGGTGGTCATCATCTGCTGGATGGTCGTCATGACCCGCGCGTTGGCGCCATAGGTGTTCTGCAAGGTGATCAGGTTCGACATTTCCTGATCGATATTGACCCCGGACGTGCTGCTCAGCCGCTGTTGCAGGGCATTGACCACCACGTCCTGGCCCTGCTGCAGATTGGTGGCCGCGCTCGCCGCCTGCGCCTGCTGGCTCGCCACCTGGCTCATGTAATCGGCGAGGGTGCCGGTGAACGGCGCCGATTGGCCGCCGCTCCCGCCCGGCGACGAGAACGTGAGCTGCGCGTTGTTGAGCTGATCGAAGATGAAGTTCGGGCGGGTCGGATCGCCGGCCGCGGTGGGCGGCGAAGTCTGATACGCGACTAGGCTCGCCGGATTGGCGACGAGCGCCGGGTTGACGGCGATGCGCGCGGCAAGTCCGGTGTCCTGCGACCCGGCGCCGGTGATGGCGCCGGTGATCGGCGTGGTGCCGTCGAGGAACAGCGGCAATTGCGGGCTGCCGCTCGCGAGGCTGGTCGTCGTCGCGGTCGCCGACAAGGAATTGACCGTGGTGCCGGCCGCCGCGTTGAGCACCTGCAGCACCGTTCCCGATGGGTTGGAGAACGCAAGATTGGCGCCGAGCGCGGCGTTGAGCTGCGACACGACCGAGGCCATGCCGCCGGTGAAGTTCACGCCGATCACCTGGTCGCTCGGTTCGGACGGGTTGTTGGGCAACGGCAGCGCCGAGGGGTCGTCCACCCGCACGATGGTGACGGTGTGCTGGACGTTCGCAGCGTCCGTGTAGGTGATCTGCGCCGAATTTCCCGGCAGCAGGTTGCCGACGTCCACGCTGAAGCCGGCTTGGCTGCCCGCGATCACCGGCGTGCCGGCGGTCGTCTGGTTCGAGAGCGCCTGCGACGTTTGCGAGGCCAATTGGTCGAGTTGGCCCTGCGCCTGGGGCAGGATCTGGTCGCGCATTTGCAGGTAGGCGGCGATCTGGCCGGACTGGATCGATTTGTTGGCGATCAGGTCGGTAGTATCGCCGCTCGGCGAGGTCAGCGTGATGGTGCCGACGCCGTCCTGGCTCGGATCGGCGCTCCAGGCAAGATTTGGCGACAGCGCGCCCCGGGCGTCGAAGCTCAAGGTCGAGGCTTGCGCTCCGACCAGCTGCGTTCCGGAGCCGGTGAAGATCGCGACCTGGTTGTGGCCGCTCTGCACCGCCTTGATGTTCATCAGCTGAGAAAGCTGGGTGATAGCCTGATCGCGCTGGTCCTCGAGCTGCGCCGTGGTCGCGTCCTGCGCGCTGCTCGCGCCCAGCTGCTGGTTGATCTGCGCGATCTGCTGCATCGCCGTGTTGGCTTGCTGCACGTCGGCGGCGATGCCCTGCTCGGCCTGGGTGCGCAACCCCTGGACGGCCGAGGACATGCCGTTGAGGCTCCTCGTGAATTGTTGCGCGGCGCTGATCGCGCCGCTTTGCGCCGCGGCCGAGGCCGGGCTCGTCGCCAGCGTCTGCAGCGCCGCGGTGAAGTTGTTGAACGCCTGGTCGAACGCGCCGGCGGATCCCGGCGTGCCGTAGGCCTGCTGAAGCTGCTGGTAGAGCTGCGCCGCCATGTCGGCGTAGGAGCCGCCCGAGGTCTCGGTCCACAGCTGGTTCTGCACCAGCTGGTTGAGCGTGCGGTTGACGCCCGCGACGTCGACGCCGACGCCGGCGCTTCCCGCCGACGTCTCGACCAGATTGGGCGTCTCGGCGACGTAGCCCGGCGTGCCGGCGTTGGCGACGTTGCCGGCGGTGACCGTCAGGCCCGCCTGCGCGGCGCTCAGCCCGGACATGGCGCTCGAGAGCGCTTGGATCAGGCTCATGGCTGCCGTCCGCCGGACCTTTGCCCGCGCCGGGCGATCACCCGGTTACTGGATGACCGTCAGCAGGCTCTGGATCATCTGGTCGGCCGTGGTCATGACCTTGGCGTTGGCCGAATACGCCTGCTGCGCCACGATCAGCTGACTGAACTGGGTCGCGATGTCGACGTTCGAGCCTTCGAGCGAGCTGCCGACCACTTTTCCGGAAGCCGAGAAGATCGCGGGCCCGGAATCCACCGTGGCCGCGAAGGCGCCGCCGTTGAGGCTCTGCAGGTAGTTCTGCCCGTTGAACGTCGCCAGGGTGACCTGCGCGAGCGGCTGGGTCTGGCCGTTCGAGAAGGTGCCGATGACGCGGTTCTGGTTGTCGACCGAGATGCCGGTCAGCTTGCCCGCCGCGGACCCGTTCTGCTGCAGCTGGTTGATGTTCACCGCTCCGCTGGCATCGGCGAATTGGGTGACGCCGCTCGATCCGAACGAGAGCTGGACGTTGCCGATGGTGTCGCCGTTGACGGTCAGGTTGTTGAGCGTGAGGTTGGCGACCGGCGGGTTCATCTGTCCGCTGGAGTTGAACTGGAACCGCGTCCCGGCGTTCACCCACGCCGCCTGGGTGCCGGTCGCGTTGGGGTCCGTCTGATAGAACAGCTCCCAGGTGTCGGTGCCGCCGTCTGCCGCGCTCGCCACCTTGGCCCAGCGCAACTGCACGTTCACTGGATTGCCGAGCGAGTCGTAGGTGGTGATCGAGCCGCCGGAGATCGACTCGTTGAGGAAGTTCGAGACGTCGTTGCCGATCACCGGTCCGACGGTCGGGGGACTGGCGGTGAGCGTGCTGACGCCGAATTTCGCCGCGTTCGCGCTGCCTCCGATCGTGACCTGATCGGTCAGATTGTTGGCCGCGACCGTGAGGTCGCCGTTGGCGGTATTGGCCGAGGCGGTGCCACCCGCGAGCGAAGCGAGCGCGGTGTTGAGCTGGGCGAGCGTCTGCACGTCGCCCGGGTTGGTGCCGAAGGTGATGGTCAGGGTCGGATTGCTGACGCCGACCGTCATGGTCAGCGTTTGGCCGCTGGTGACCGCCCCCTGGGTCAGCAGGTTGGTCGCGTTCGCGCCCGCCCCGACGCCGAGTTCGGTCAGTATGGCCGCGCTGCTGCCGGCGGTGCTGATATTGGTGGTCGCGTTGGCGCTGGTGAGCACGAGATCGTTCGAGGCGTTGAGCGCCGCCGACACGCCGGTCGTGCTGGTCTGAGCGTTGATCTTCTGCAGGATGGTGGTCGCCGAATCGGTATTGGCGATGCTGATGGTCGTGCCGTTAAGCACCAGCGACCCGGTATTACCGCCGGTCGGCAGGCCCGCTATGTCGGTGGTGCCGGTGTCGACGGCCGCCGCGTCCGGCTGCAGCGTCGCGCCGGCGCCGCGGATCGTCGCCGGCAGCAGCAGCGGGTTGGAGGTGAAATCCAACGGATTGATCAGTTCCGATCCCGGCACGCTCGTGTTGGCGTTCGTCGTCTGCGGGAACGTCGGCAGGTTGGCCTGATACTGGATCTGCGTCGTTGCCTGCGCCGGAACCTCGTTGTTGCCGAATTGCAGCACCTGGGGAACGCTGCCCACCGGATTGCCGGTGGTCTGGTCGATCGGGATACCCATCAGGTAATAGCCGGCGCCGTTGACCAGGAATCCGTTCTGGTTCTCCTGGAAGTCGCCGCGGCGGGTGTAGAGGTTGACGCCGTTGAACACCGGCTGATTGCCGGACACCGAGGTCGGCTGGGCGACGATGAAGTAGCCGTCGCCGTTGATGGCCATGTCGGTGCTCACCGACTCGCTCTGGATCGCGCCCTGGACGTTGTTGGTGGCGGCCGAGCTTGCCAGCACGCTGCCCGCGGTCTGGTCGTTCTGCGCCGCGGCCGTGACCAGATCCTGGAAGCTCGTGTCGGTTTCCTTGAAGCCGACGGTCTGCGAATTGGCGATGTTGCCCGAGATGTTTTGCAGCGCGAACGACTGCGCCTGCAAACCGGTCACCGCCGTGGTGAGAGCGTCGAAAATGCCCATCGAGGCCTCCAGTCCGACCGCAGCAGCGGGCGGCGTCGGGCCCGACGCGCCGGCCGCATGGCCGCATCCGCCGTCGCAAACCTCGTGCCACCCCGAAAACTCCGCAAAAACAGGAGCTTGACCGAAGCGCCGCCGAGACCGGCTGGGCAGGATGCGCCCGGTCCGGCAATTCCTGCCGGGCCACGGCCATGCCTTGCGGTACATGCGCACGCTCCTTAAGGTCCGCGGCGCCGGATTTGGTCAGCGAGGTTCGCATGCGGTTCGAAGGCACCAGCGGCTACGTCGCCACCGAGGATTTGAAAGTGGCGGTCAATGCCGCGATCACGCTGGAGCGCCCGCTGCTGGTCAAAGGCGAGCCTGGCACCGGCAAGACGGTGCTCGCGCTCGAAGTCGCCAAGGCGCTCAACGCGCCGCTGATCGAATGGCACGTCAAGTCGACCACCAAGGCGCTGCAGGGGCTTTACGAGTACGACGCGGTGTCGCGGCTGCGCGACAGCCAGCTCGGCGACGCGCGCGTGCACGACATCCGCAACTACATCAAGCGCGGCAAGCTGTGGGACGCGTTCGTCGCCGACGAGCGGCCGGTGCTATTGATCGACGAGATCGACAAGGCCGACATCGAGTTCCCCAACGACCTCTTGCAGGAACTCGACCGCATGGAGTTCTTCGTCTACGAGACCAGCGAGACCGTCAAGGCGCGGCGCCGGCCGATCGTCGTCATCACCTCGAACAACGAGAAGGAATTGCCGGACGCGTTCTTGCGCCGCTGCTTCTTCCACTACATCCGCTTTCCCGACACCGAGACCATGCGGGCGATCATCGACGTGCACTTTCCCGGCATCAAGCAACGCCTGGTCGCCGAGGCGCTGCGGCTGTTCTACGAAATCCGCGACGTGCCGGGATTGAAGAAAAAGCCGTCGACCTCGGAGCTGCTCGACTGGCTCAAGCTGCTGATGGTCGAGGACATCGGGCCGGAGATCCTGCGCGAACGCGATCCCAAGAAGCTGATCCCGCCGCTGCACGGGGCGCT
>DASZJC010000559.1:0-7672 GCA_035948495.1 Xanthobacteraceae bacterium
GGAGCGGACAAATCGATCGCGCAAGTCATGCGCTGCGACGGCGCGCTCTATCGACGCCTGTGGCGCCCGCTCCTGCTGGCCGCGCTCAACACCGAGCCGGCCGAGGCCTCGGCCCGCCTCGCCGGGGCAGTGTTGCGCGAGACGCTCGCGGCGGGCGGGCCCGCGTGCCGGCCGCTGGTGGCACGCGACGGGCTCACCGGCGCCTTCATCGAGCCGGCATTGCGCTTTCTCGCGGCGAACGGCGGGACCATCGGCTACGCGGCGCGGTTGCGGGCGCTCGGGCTTGCGGGGCAACGCATCGAAAGCCTCGACTTCGGCGACCGGATCGAACGGCTCGCGCCCGATGACGGCGTCGTGCTCGCAGTGCCGCCGTGGATCGCGGCCGCCCTGGTGCCGGGCCTCGAAACGCCGTCCGAATTCCGCGCCATCGTCAATGCCCATTTCGCAATCGTGCCGCCCGCCGGCCTCCCGCCGATGATCGGCGTCGTGAACGGCACCACGGAATGGATTTTCGCATTCCCCGACAGGCTCTCCGTCACCATCAGCGGCGCCGACCGCCTGCTCGACGTGCCGCGCGACCAGCTCGCGCGCGACATCTGGCAGGAGGTCGCCAAAGTGGCCTGCGTTGCGCCGGCAATGCCGCAATGGCAGCTTATCAAGGAGCGCAGGGCCACCTTTGCGTCGCTGCCGGCCGAGGATCGCAAACGGCCCGGCGCCGCGACGCGCTTCTCCAACATGGCCCTTGCCGGCGACTGGACCGCGACCGGGCTGCCGGGAACGATCGAAGGCGCCATCCGATCAGGCAACCGCGCTGCGGCGCTCATTCGACACGGGAAGCGGACACTGACATGAGGGAAGACACATTGGCGATCGACGGGCGGCAGGCCGCACCGGTGCCGGCCGAGCACGACGAGCTTGAGGCGCGCATCGCGGCCGGCGCGCGCGCGCTCATCGGGCTGCAGAAGCCCGACGGGCATTGGGTGTTCGAGCTGGAAGCCGATGCCACCATCCCGGCCGAATACGTGTTGCTCAAGCACTACCGCGGCGAGGACGCCGATCTCGAGCTTGAACGTAAAATCGCCGCCTATCTCGTCCGCACCCAGGGAGCGCACGGGGGCTGGCCGCTGTTTTACGACGGCGCTTTCGACATCAGCGCGAGCGTCAAGGCCTACTTCGCGCTCAAGATGGTCGGGCATGCGCCGGACGCGCCGCATATGCGCCGCGCGCGCGAAGCCATCCTGGCGCGCGGCGGCGCGGCCAACAGCAACGTCTTCACCCGGGCCTTGCTCGCGCTCTACGGCATCGTTCCCTGGCGCGCGGTTCCGGTGATGCCGGTCGAGATCATGGTGCTGCCCCGCTGGTTTCCGTTCCATCTGTCGAAGATTTCCTATTGGGGACGCACGGTGACCGTGCCGCTGCTGGTGCTCCAGGCGCTCAAGCCGCGCGCCAAGAATCCGCGCGGCGTGCGCATCGACGAGCTGTTCCTTGCCGCCCCCGGCAACCTCGGCCCGCCCGCGAAGGCGCCGCACCAGAAATGGATCTGGTTCGCTTTCTTCCGCGCGATCGACGCGGCGCTGCGCGCGGCCGAGCCGCTGTTTCCCAAGCGACTGCGCCGCCGCGCGATCGAGCGGGCCGTTGCCTTCGTGACCGAGCGGCTCAACGGCGAAGACGGCCTCGGCGCGATTTTTCCCGCCATGGCCAACTCGGTGTTGATGTTCGACGTGCTCGGCTACCCGAAAGACCACCCCGACCTGGTGGTGGCGCGGCGCTCGATCGATAAGCTTCTGGTGCGCAAGGAGCACGAAGCCTACTGCCAACCCTGCGTGTCGCCGGTGTGGGACACGGCGCTCGCGTGTCACACGCTGCTGGAGGTCGGCGATCCGCTCGCGGTCGAGCCGGCGGTCCGCGGCCTCGACTGGCTGGTGCCGCTGCAGGTTCTCGACGTCGTCGGCGATTGGGCGGTCGCCCGTCCGCAGGTGCGTCCCGGCGGCTGGGCGTTCCAGTACGCCAATCCGCACTACCCCGATCTCGACGACACCGCCGTCGTCGTCATGGCCATGGAGCGCGCGCAGCGGCAGGCGGGCGCCGCCAACAGGTTCGACCACGCGATCGCGCGCGGACGCGAATGGGTCGAAGGGCTGCAGTCGAAGGACGGCGGCTGGGGCGCGTTCGACGCCGACAACAGCTACTATTATCTCAACAACATTCCGTTCGCCGATCACGGCGCGCTGCTCGATCCGCCGACCCCGGACCTCGCCGGGCGGTGCCTCTCGATGCTCGCCCAGCTCGGCGAGACGCCGGCCACGAGTGCGTCCATGCGCGCGGCGATCGAGTATCTGCGCCGCACGCAGGAACGGGACGGCAGCTGGTACGGCCGCTGGGGCATGAACTACATCTACGGCACCTGGTCGGTGCTGTGCGCGCTCAACGCCGCCGGCATCGAGCGGACGGCGCCGGAGGTTCGACGCGCCGTCGATTGGCTCGTCGCCATCCAGATCGCGGACGGCGGGTGGGGCGAAGACGGAACAAGCTATCGGCTCGACTACCGCGGCTACGAGCGCGCGCCGTCGACCGCCTCACAGACCGCCTGGGCGCTGCTCGGACTGATGGCCGCCGGCGAGGTCGATCATCCAGCGGTGGCGCGCGGCATCCGCTATTTGTGCGCGACCCAGGGGGACGACGGGTTCTGGTCCGAAGCGCGCTACACCGCGACCGGGTTTCCGCGCGTGTTCTATCTGCGCTACCACGGCTATGCGAAGTTCTTCCCCGTCTGGGCGCTCGCGCGCTTTCGCAATCTGAAAGATACCAACGCTCGCGCAACCGCGTTCGGGATGTAGTTGCGAGTCGTAGCAAGCATGAGCGAAGCGAAATGCGGGGCGGCTGTCCCGGATATCGCTTCGCTCATCCGGGCTACATCCGTTCTATGGCGATGCTACGCCGCGGCTGACGGCCGCTTGGCGCGCGTTCCGGCTTCGTTGATTTCCGCGAGCTTGCGCTCGACGTGACGCGAGAACACGTATTCGGCCGGCCGCTGCCCCTCGAGCGGGATTTCCGGCGCCATTGGGCCGTCGGTGCGCACGCCGCGCAGGCTGGCCGCGAGCGCCTTCAACGGATGCGCGATCGCGTCCTTGACGGCGGTGGCTTCGTAGCCGCAGTGGACCATGCAGTTGGCGCACTTCTCGTAGTTGCCGGTGCCGTAGGAGTCCCAGTCGGTCTCTTCCATCAGCTCGCGGAACGTGCGCACGTAACCTTCGCCCACCAGGTAGCAGGGCCGCTGCCAGCCGAACACGGTGCGAGTGGGGTTGCCCCACGGGGTGCAGCGGTACTCCTGGTTGCCGGCGAGGAAATCGAGGAACAGGCTCGACTGGCTGAACGACCACGCCCGAGCGCCGCGGCCGCGGCGGAAGATGTCGCGGAACAGCCGCTTGGTCATTTCCCGGTTGAGAAAATGCTGCTGGTCGGGCGCGCGCTCGTAGGCATAGCCGGGCGACACCGTGATCGCGTCGACCCCCAGCTCGCGCACGTGGTCGAAGAAGGCGGCGGTGCGCTGTGGATCGGCGTTGTTGAACAGCGTGCAGTTGATGTTGACGCGGAAACCGCGCGCCTTGGCGGCCTTGATCGCCGCGACCGCGCGATCGAACACGCCTTCCTGGCACACGGAGCGATCATGGTCCTCGCGGTCGCCGTCGAGGTGAACCGACCATACGAAATAGGGGCTCGGCCGGTATTGATCGAGCTTCTTCTCCATCAGGAGCGCGTTGGTGCACAGGTAGACGAACTTGCCGCGCGCGATGATCCCCTTGACGACCTGCGGCAGCTCGCGGTGCAGCAGCGGCTCGCCGCCGGCGATCGACACGACCGGCGCGCCGCACGAATCCACCGCCTCCAGGCACTCGTCGACCGAGAGCCGCTGGTTGAGGATCTTGTCCGGGTAATCGATCTTGCCGCAGCCCGCGCACGCGAGGTTGCAGCGGAACAGCGGCTCGAGCATCAGCACCAGCGGATAGCGTTTGCGCCCGGCCAAGGTCTGGCGCAGCACGTAGCCCCCGACCGCGATTTTTTGCTTTAACGGAATTGCCAACGCTATTCTCCTGCAGCTTTCATGTTGTTATTGGGCATGCTCTACGCAAGCTCGGCCGGCAGCCGGAACTGAATCTTCTCCTCGCGGCCCGGCATGGTCGTGACCTCGACCGGACCAAGCCGCCGCAGCGCGTCGATCACGTCTTCGACCAGCACGTCCGGCGCCGAGGCGCCGGCCGTGATCCCGATGGCCATCGCACCGCGCACGTACGCGGGCGACAACTCGGCCCCGTTGGCGATCAGGTAGCTGGGAATACCCGCCTCCTCGCCGATCTCGCGCAACCGGTTGGAGTTCGAGCTGTTCTTGGCGCCGACCACGAGCAGCACGTCGACATGCTCGCTCAGCTCGCGCACGGCCGCTTGGCGATTCTGCGTGGCGTAGCAAATGTCGCGGGTCTCGGGGCCGACCAGATCGGGAAAACGGCGCTGCAATGCCGCGATGATCGAGCGCGTGTCGTCGACGCTCAAGGTGGTCTGCGTCACGTAGGCGACCGGCGCGTCGGCCGGCAGGTCGAGCTTGTCGACGTCGGCCTCGTTCTGCACCAGGATCACCGGCTCGGAAATCTGCCCCATCGTCCCTTCGACTTCCGGATGGCCGGCGTGCCCGATCAGGATCAGGGTCCGCCCCTGCGCGACGTAGCGCTTGCCCTGATTGTGCACCTTGGTGACCAGCGGACAGGTCGCGTCGAGCACCGGCAGATTGCGCGCCGCCGCCTCCTGCTCGACCGCCTTGGAAACGCCGTGCGCGCTGAACACGGTGAGCGCCCCGGGCGGAACGTCGTCGATGTTCTCGACGAACCTCGCGCCCTTCGCCTTGAGGCTTTCCACCACGTATTTGTTGTGGACGATCTCGTGGCGCACGTAGACCGGGGCGCCGTTCTTTTCGAGCGCGCGCTCGACGATCTCGATCGCGCGCACGACGCCGGCGCAGAACCCGCGGGGTTGGGCCAGAATCACTCGCATCCGTTCGTCACCGATTGCCGGCGCCGCTGACAAGCCGCCCGGCGCTCTCCGGCTCGGCGAGCCCGAGCACCGCCATCGCCTTGGCGGCAATTCCCGCCGCGTGCAGGCCGGCCTGGGAGTACATGCGCTCCGGCTTGTCCTGGTCGAGGAACAGGTCGGGCAAGACCATCGTGCGGACCTTGAGGCCGCCGTCGAGCATCCCCCGTTCCGCCAGGAGATGCAGGACGAACGCGCCGAAACCGCCGCAGGCGCCCTCCTCGACGGTGATGAGAACTTCGTGCTCGCGCGCGAGCCGAAGGATCAGATCCTCGTCGAGCGGCTTGGCGAAGCGGGCGTCCGCGACGGTGGTCGACAAACCGACCGCGTTGAGCGTTTCGGCGGCCTTGAGGCACTCGGAAAGCCGCGTGCCGAGCGAGAGCAACGCAACCTTGCTGCCCTCGCGCACGATGCGGCCCTTGCCGATCTCGAGCGGCACCCCGGTCTCGGGGAGATCGATCCCGACGCCCTCGCCGCGCGGATAGCGGAACGCGATCGGCCCCTCGTTGTAGGCCGCCGCGGTCGCCACCATGTGCACCAGTTCCGCCTCGTCGCCGGCCGCCATTATGACGAACCCGGGCAGGCAGCCGAGATAGTTGATGTCGAAGGAGCCGGCATGGGTCGGACCGTCGGCGCCGACCAGCCCGGCGCGATCGATCGCAAAGCGTACCGGCAGCCGCTGGATCGCGACATCGTGGACGACCTGATCGTACGCGCGCTGCAAGAAGGTCGAGTAGATCGCGGCGAACGGCTTGTAGCCCTCGGTCGCGAGCCCGGCCGCGAAAGTCACCGCATGTTGCTCGGCGATGCCGACGTCGAAGGTGCGGTCCGGAAACGCGCGCTCGAACACATCGAGGCCGGTGCCCGACGGCATGGCGGCGTTGATGGCGACGATGCGCTCGTCCTTGGCCGCCTCCTTCACCAGGCTGTCGGCGAAGACCCTGGTGTATTGCGGCGCGTTGCTCTTGCCCTTGGCCTGTTTACCGGTGACCACGTCGAACGGCACCACGCCGTGATACTTGTCGGCCGAGCCTTCGGCCGGCGGATAGCCCTTGCCCTTCTGGGTGACCACGTGCACGAGGATCGGGCCGTTCTGGGCGTCGCGGACGTTCTTGAGGACCGGCAGCAGATGGTCGAGATTGTGACCGTCGATCGGGCCGATGTAGAAGAAGCCGAGTTCTTCGAACAAGGTGCCGCCGGTCAGGAAACCGCGGGCATATTCTTCCGCCCGCTGCGCCTTCTCGTAGACCGCCGGCGGAAGATAGCGTGCCAGCTGCTTGCCCATCTGGCGCAACGATCGATAGGTGTCTCCCGACGTGAGCCGCGCCAGATAGGCCGACATGGCGCCCACCGGCGGCGCAATCGACATGTCGTTGTCGTTGAGCACCACGATGAGGCGCTCGCGCCGCGCGCCGGCGTTGTTCAAGGCCTCGTAGGCCATGCCGGCCGACATCGCGCCGTCGCCGATCACGCAGATGACGTTGTTGGTCTTGCCGGCGAGGTCGCGCGCGACCGCCATGCCGAGCCCCGCCGAAATGGAGGTGGAGGCATGGGCGGCGCCGAACGGGTCATATTCGCTCTCGGCCCGCTTGGTGAAGCCGGAGAGGCCCGCGCCCTGGCGGATGGTGCGGATACGGTCGCGCCGTCCGGTGATGATCTTATGGGGATAGGCTTGGTGCCCCACGTCCCAAATGAGCCGGTCATTCGGCGTGTCGAAGACGTAGTGCAGCGCCACCGTCAGTTCGACGACGCCCAGGCCCGCGCCCAGATGTCCGCCGGTCACCGAGACGGCGCTGATGGTCTCCTCGCGCAGTTCGTCCGCGAGCTGCCGCAGGTCGCTTTCAGGAAGCTGGCGCAGGTCTGCCGGCGTATTGACGCCGTCGATCAGCCGATTTTCCACCAACATCGCATGTACCGTCGAGTTCCGGGATGTTGCGTCGGTTGTGTCTTAGAAGCGCCCCAATCCGCAACGTCCCATTGGCGGACAGGGTTCCGCGGCAGAAGAATTGGAACGGCTCAGGTTGCCGGGCCGCGGAGTCGAATTGCTATTTGAGCACACATCGGCGCGCCGGACTACCCCATCCGGATGGAGCCTATACAAAGGTCTAAGTGCCTGACCAATATCTGAAAAACGCGGACTGCCGGGCCGGATCCCAGGCGGCCGGACGAGCGCTGCGTCTCGAGGGCGGGTCGATCGGTCGCGGGCTGCCGCCGCGGTCACGCCGACTGGGCCGGCCTGAACAAGGTCCGCATGAGGTAGCGCAGCGGCCGGGGTCGGTGACCCGGAACCACCCGGGCTGCGGCGGCCGGCGGTTCGACCAAAAAGCCCCGCAGCTTGATGACGTGCCAGGCCAGCGGGTTCCAGTCGCGCCATACCTCGCCGGCCTCCTCGGCGAGAACGCCGATCACGACCTCCGGCACGGCGCCGAACACGAACGGGATGCCGTCCGAGAGGGTATCGTCGCGCAAGACGTTCCAGCGCGACAGCCCGCCCATCACCGGCGAGCCGAGCGCGAACACGACACGCCCTATGCCCGCTTCGCGGATACAGAACGCGCACATCGGGCACGGCTCGACATTCGAATAAAGCGTG
>DASZJC010000560.1:0-1721 GCA_035948495.1 Xanthobacteraceae bacterium
CAGGCGGCGGCGGATGGCGGCGGATTCCTCGACCCCGATGGTCGAGCAGTCGACCACGATGCCGGGCAGCTTGCCGTTGCGGCCGGATATGACGCCGTTCGCGCCGAACAGGACCTGCTCGAGGTCCTTGCCGGTCGAGACGATCGAGAACAGCACGGCGACGTCGGCGAGATCGGTGGGGCGGTCGACGACGTGTCCGCCCGCCGCGGCGAGCGGCTCGGCCTTGGCGCGGGTGCGGTTCCAGACCGCGACCGCGTGGCCGGCCTTGAGCAGCCGCTCGGCCATGGGAAAGCCCATGCGGCCGATGCCGATCCAGCCGATTTTGCGCTTGTCGTCGGGCATCGCGCGTACTCCTCACGACGGTTGCGAGCGCGCGGGCAGTATCACGGCGCATCTTCGCCAGCAACCGTAGGGGACGCGACGATCGGTTGAAATGACGCGGCAGCATCGCTAAACAGCCTAGTCTTTTGACCGGAACCCGAAGGGACCATCATGGCCGACCCCAACAATCTCAACGTGCTCGTCATTTGCGGCTCGCTGCGCAAGGGCTCCTACAACGCCATGGTGGCGAACACGCTGCCGGAACTCGTGCCCGCCGGCATGAAGCTCACGCGCGCGCCGACGCTTGTCATGCCGCTCTATAATGCCGACGTGCAGACGGGCGAGGGCTTCCCGGCGCCCGCGACCGCGCTCGCCGACGCGATCCGGGCATCCGACGGCGTCATCTTCGTCACGCCGGAATACAATTATTCGATCCCCGGCGTGCTCAAGAACGCGATCGATTGGGTGTCGCGCATGCCGAACCAGCCGTTCGCCGGCAAGCCGGTGGCGATCCAGTCGGCGACGCAAGGCCCGCTCGGCGGCGGGCGCATGCAGTACCACTTGCGCCAGTGCATGGTGTTCCTCGACGCCTTCACGTTCGGCCGTCCGGAAATCTTCATCGGCATGGCGCAGACGAAGGTCGACCCGGAGAAGGGCGTGCTCAAGGACGAGCCCACCCGCGACGTCATCAAGCAGCAGCTCGCCGGCTTCGCCAAGTTCATCGTGAAGATGAGTGCGTAACCCCCGCGGTGGGCGGCCTCGTCGCTCATTGCGGCCGCTATCGGCATCGGCCCGGGAGGAGACATGGCACGGCTCGACGGGCGCAGCGCCATCGTGACCGGCGGCGCCCGGGGCATCGGCCGGCACTATGCGCAGGCGCTCGCCGCCGAAGGCGCGCGGGTGATGATCGCCGATATCGCCGACGGGACGGCGCTCGCCGCCGAGATCGCCGCGCGCCATGGCCACAACGCGGTCGCCAGCGCGACGTTCGACGTGAGCGAGGAGGATGCCGTCCGCCGCGTGGTCGCCGAGACGATCGCGCGGTTCGGCAAGGTCGACGTGCTGGTCAACAACGCCGCCCTGTTCGCGCCGCTGCCGCCGGTCGCCTGCACCGACATCGACGTTGCCCTGTGGGACCGGGTGATGGCGGTCAACGTGCGCGGGCCGTTCCTCATGGTCAAGCACGTGGCGCCGCACATGGCCGCGCAGGGCTACGGCAAGATCATCAACATCGGCTCCGGCACCGCCTACAAGGGCTTGGCCTCGATGCTCCATTACGTGACCTCGAAGGGCGCCATCACGGCCTTCACCCGGGCGCTCTCGCGCGAGCTCGGCGAGCAGGGCATCCGCGTCAACACGCTCGCGCCCGGCCTCGTCATGAGCGACACGATCCTGGAAAA
>DASZJC010000561.1:0-10116 GCA_035948495.1 Xanthobacteraceae bacterium
CGCCCTGGAAGTGGGCCAGGTCCTCTACGGCGAGCGCGAGGTGAGTGACCCCCTGAACAGCGGCGAAGTTCGCGTGCTGCAAGTGCACCGGGTCGCGAGCGTGGAGCTGCCGCGCCCTGAAATCTCGCCCGCCGTTTTGGCGTCATCGCCTCGCATCGTGATCAACAACATCGCACCGGCGGTCGACGGCGGACGCTTTCCCGCGAAACGCATCATAGGCGAGGTGGTGACTGTCGAGGCGGACGTGTTCACCGACGGGCACGAATTGCTGGCTGTAGAAATGCTGTGGCGCGCTGCCGATGAAAAAGACTGGCGACGTGTACCCATGCGGGGCATCGGCAATGATCGCTGGCAGGCCGAAATGCTGCCTGAACGCATCGGCCGCTACGGGTTCACGATCCAGGCTCGGTGGGACAAATACGGCACGTTCTGTCGCGATCTTGAGGTCAAACGGAAGGCCGGCGCCGACGTAGGCCTCGAAATCGCCGAGGGTCGTGCGCTTTTGCAACACGCCAAGGCGCGCGCGCGAAAGCACCTTGGCAGAATTATCGCTTCAACCCTGACCTGGCTGCGCGACGCCTCGGACGACTCGGCGGTGGACATTCTTCTTTCGCCCGATCTGCGCGAGGTCATGCGCGAGGTTAAAGACCGAAGTTTCCTATATCGCCACAGACCGACCGTCCCGGTCGATATTGAGCGCCCGCAAGCGCGGTTCGCCGCGTGGTACGAACTGTTCCCCCGATCGGCCACGCAGTCGCCTGAGCGCCACGGTACTTTGGACGATGTCGTCCGACGGCTGCCCGCCATCCGCGACCTGGGCTTCGACGTTCTCTATCTGACGCCCATCCACCCGATCGGCAACAAAAACCGCAAAGGCAAGAACAATAGTCTAAGCAGCGAGCCAACCGAAGTCGGCAGCCCCTACGCCATCGGCAGCGGCGAGGGCGGACATGACGCGCTCCATCCCGAACTCGGTACGATTGAAGACTTCCGCCGGCTGCGCGATACAGCGAAGGAACATGGCCTTGAACTGGCGCTCGATTTCGCGATTCAATGTTCGCCGGACCATCCGTGGATCAGCGAGCATCCCGAATGGTTCAATTGGCGGCCTGACGGCTCCGTGCGGTACGCGGAAAACCCGCCGAAAAAATACGAAGACATTGTCAACGTCGATTTCTACACCGAAACCGCGATCCCGCACCTCTGGTTCGCCCTGCGCGACATCGTGCTCTTCTGGGTGAATGAGGGCGTCCGCATCTTTCGCGTCGACAACCCGCACACCAAGCCGCTGCCGTTCTGGGAATGGCTGATCGAGGACGTGCGCGGCCGGCACCCCGACGTGATTTTCCTCTCGGAGGCCTTCACGCGGCCGAAGATGATGTACCGCCTGGCGAAGCTCGGGTTCTCACAGTCCTATACCTACTTCACCTGGCGCAACAGCAAACAGGAATTGACCGAATATCTCACCGAGCTGACGACAACCGAGGTCAAGGACTATTTCCGCCCGCATTTCTTCGTCAACACGCCGGACATCAATCCTTATTTTCTCCATACTTCCGGGCGCGCCGGATTTCTCATCCGCGCCGCGCTGGCAGCGACGCTCTCGGGCCTGTGGGGCATGTATTCCGGATTCGAACTGTGCGAGGCCGCGCCGCTGCCCGGCCGCGAGGAATATCTCGACTCGGAGAAGTATCAGATCCGGGTGCGCCGCCGTGACGCGCCCGGCAACATCATCGCCGAGATCGCCGCGCTCAACCGCCTGCGCAAGGCCAACCCTGCTTTGCAGTCTCATCTCGGGTTGCGTTTCTACAACGCGTTCAACGATCAGGTGCTCGTGTACGGCAAGGCGCTGGCATCGCACGGGGACATGGTCCTGGTCGCGGTCAGCCTCGATCCGCATCACGTGCAGGAGGCGGTGTTCGAAATTCCGCTATGGGAATGGCGCCTGCCCGACCACGGCTCGCTTGCGGTCGAAGATTTGATGCGGGGTCACCGCTTCATGTGGACCGGCAAGCTGCAGCGCGTGCGCCTCGACCCGGCGGATCTGCCGTTCGCCGTCTGGCGCATTGCGCCGCCCGCGTGAGGTGCGTCATGGAAACGACGCTCGTCCGTACCGCCCCCGCTGCCGCACCCGCGGCCGAGGACGCACTCTGGTACAAGGACGCGCTGATCTATCAGGTGCACGTCAAGTCGTTCTTCGATTCCAACAACGACGGCATCGGCGACTTTCCCGGCCTGATGTCCAAGCTCGACTACATCGCCGACCTCGGCGTCAACGTGATATGGCTGTTGCCATTCTATCCCTCGCCGCGGCTCGACGACGGCTACGACATCAGCGACTACCGCGCGGTCCATCTCGATTACGGCACGCTCGCCGACGTGAAGCGGTTCATCTCGGCCGCCCATCGCCGCGGCATCCGTGTCATCACCGAGCTGGTCATCAACCATACGTCGGACCAGCATCCCTGGTTCCAGCGGGCGCGCCGGGCCAAGCCGGGCACGGCATGGCGCAACTTTTACGTCTGGTCCGACACCGACCAGAAATACGCCGGCAGCCGCGTCATCTTCGTCGACACCGAGCGTTCCAACTGGACCTGGGACCCGGTCGCCGGCGCCTACTTCTGGCACCGCTTCTATTCGCATCAGCCGGACCTGAATTTCGACAACCCGCGCGTGGTCGAGGCGGTGCTCGCAATCATGCGCTTCTGGCTTGGGCTCGGCGTCGACGGATTGCGGCTCGACGCGGTCCCCTACCTGGTGGAGCGCGAAGGAACCAGCAGCGAGAACCTGCCGGAGACCCACGCCGTGCTCAAGCGCATCCGCGCCGAGGTGGACGCGAGCTTCCCCGGCCGGATGCTGCTGGCCGAGGCCAATCAGTGGCCGGAGGACACCAAGGATTATTTCGGCGACGGCGACGAATGCCACATGGCGTTCCATTTCCCGCTGATGCCGCGCATGTACATGGCGATCGGACGCGAAGACCGTTTCCCCGTCACCGACATCATGCGCCAGACGCCCGCCATTCCCGACAGCTGTCAATGGGCGGTGTTCCTGCGCAATCACGACGAGCTGACGCTCGAAATGGTGACCGACTCCGAACGCGACTACCTGTGGCAGACCTACGCGGCCGACCAGCGCGCGCGGCTCAACCTCGGCATCCGGCGGCGGCTCGCGCCGCTGCTCGAGCGCGACCGCCGGCGCATCGAGCTGCTGAACTATTTGCTGCTGTCCATGCCGGGAACGCCGGTCATCTACTACGGCGACGAAATCGGCATGGGCGACAACATCCATCTCGGCGATCGCGACGGCGTGCGCACGCCGATGCAATGGTCGCCCGACCGCAACGGCGGTTTTTCCCGCGCCGACCCGGCCGCGCTGGTGCTGCCGCCCAACATGGATCCGCTCTACGGGTTCGAGGCGATCAACGTCGAGGCGCAGAGCCGCGACCCGCACTCCGTCCTCAACTGGACGCGGCGCACGCTGGCGGTGCGCCGCAATCATCCGGCTTTCGGACGCGGCACGCTGCGCTTTCTCTATCCCAAGAACCGCAAGATCCTCGCATATCTGCGCGAATACCGCGGCGAGACCATCCTGTGCGTCGCCAACGTCGCTCGCAGCGCCCAGGCGGTGGAACTGGATCTGAGCGAATTCGAGGGCCGCGTGCCGATCGAGCTCAATGGCGGTTCGCCGTTCCCGCCGATCGGGCAGCTCACCTATCTGCTCACGTTGCCGCCGTACGGATTCTACTGGTTCGTGCTCGCGGCGCAGAGCGATCATCCCGCCTGGCACGTGCCGGCGCCCGAGCCGCTGCCCGAGTACATCACGATCGTGCTGCGCAACTCGCTCGTCGACGCGCTGCAATCCACCTCCCATGCGGTGCTCGAGCGCGAGGCGCTGCCGCTCTATCTCGCCAAGCGGCGGTGGTTCTCGACCAAGGACCAAACGATCGAATCCGTCCGCATCCGCTATCTGGTACGGCTGCCCGGCGGCGAGCGCGAGATGCTCCTCTGCGAGATCGAGGCCAAAGCGCGGCGCGGCGCGACGCGCTGGCTGCTGCCGTTGACGATGATCTGGGACGACGAGCCGAGCGCGGCTCTGCCGCACCGGCTCGCGTTGGCGCGCGTGCGCCGCGGCCGCCGCGTCGGGCTGTTGACCGACGCCTTCGCGGTGCCGGACTTCGCCCACGCCATGGTGGCGGCCCTCGCCTCGGCCGCGCGGATCGACACGCCCGAGGGCGCGATTTCCTTCGTCCCGACGCCGGCGGGCGCGGCCCATCTGCAAATGCCGCCCGACGCCCCGGTGGGGTGGTTGACCGCCGAGCAGTCGAACAGCTCGCTCATCGTCGGCGATGCGGCGGTGTTGAAAATGTTCCGGCGCGTCGCCGGCGGCGAGCATCCGGAAGCCGAGATGGGGCGCTATCTGACCGAGCAGGGCTTCGGCCACACGCCCGCGCTGCTCGGCGAGGTGGTGCGCACCGCCCCGGACGGCACGCCGCACACGCTCGCGATCGCTCAGGCCTTCGTGCGCAATCAGGGCGACGCTTGGTCGTGGACGCTCGACCGGCTGACGCGCGCCCTCGAGGACCTCACAGTACGGACCACCAGCGTCGATTCGCAGATGCCGCAGATCGCGGACTGCGTCGCGCTCGCCGCCGAAATCGGCCGGCGCCTCGGCGAGATGCACCGGATCCTGGCGCGTCCAACCACCGATCCCGCTTTCGCTCCGGTCCGCGCCACCGTCAAAGACGCGACGCGCTGGTGCGATCGCGCCCACGACTTGCTGGAAGCGGCGTTCGAGGTACTCGCCGCCCAGCCGGATTGGCAGCGGGAGGAAGACGCCGCCCGTGCCGCCGACGTGCTGCGCCATGGCAAGGAGTTGCTGACGATCACCCGCCGGCTCGCGCACGCGGGCGAAGGCTCGCTGATGACGCGCATCCACGGCGACTTTCATCTCGGCCAAGTGCTGGTGGCGAGCGGGGAGGCCTACATCATCGATTTCGAGGGCGAGCCGGCGCGCCCGCTGGCGGAGCGCCGCGCCAAGGCGAGCCCGTTGCGCGACGCCGCCGGATTGCTGCGCTCCCTCGACTATGCGGCGGCGACGATCGTCGAGGGCGAGAGTGTCACCACAGCGTACGTGCCCGAGGAACTCCGCACCGAGTTGATCGCGCGCTTCAACATTGGCGTGATCCGCGCCTTTCTGTCCGCCTACGGGGCGACCGTCGGCGGCCGCCGCGATCCGGCCAATCACGCTTTGCTCGATCTGTTCCTCATCGAAAAGGCGGCCTACGAAATCGGCTACGAGGCGGCCAACCGGCCGACCTGGCTGCGGGTGCCGCTCGCCGGGCTGTCGCGGCTGCTGCACCGGGTGCTCTATCGCCAGCGGCGGAGCCGCCATGGCTGAGAGCGCGCTCGCGCAGTTCCGGCCGCTCGACCGCGCCGTTAGCGCGGCTTTGGCGAACGCGACGCACGGCGATCCGTTCGCGGTGCTCGGGCCGCACGAGACCGAGGCAGGCCGCATCGTGCGCGCGTTCCTGCCCGGCGCACGCGGCGTCGAGGTGCTGGCGCGTGCCGACCGGACGCCGCTCGGCCGCCTTGCAGCGCACGACGAGTCCGGGCTTTTCGAAGGCCTGGTGCGCCGGCCCGATCCTTATCTGCTGCGCATCGAATGGCCCGACGGCATGCAGGAGACCGAAGACCCTTACGCCTTCAGTTTGCTGCTGGGCAATCTCGATCTACACCTGTTCAACGAGGGGCGGCACTTTGGGCTGGGCGAGACCTTCGGCGCGCGGGCGATGACGGTCGACGGCGTGCCGGGCGTGCGCTTCGCCGTGTGGGCGCCGGGCGCGCGGCGCGTCGCGGTGGTCGGGGACTTCAACGCGTGGGACGCGCGGCGCCATCCCATGCGCGTGCGCTACCCGGCCGGCGTGTGGGAATTGTTTGTTCCGCGGCTGGAGCCGGGCGAGCGTTACAAATACGACATCATCGGCCCGGACGGTATGCGTTTGCCGCTCAAGGCGGATCCGGTGGCGCGCCAGACCGAGCCGCCGCCCGCCACCGCCTCGGTGGTGGCGAATCCACGCCCGTACCGCTGGCATGACGCGGCATGGATGGCGGCGCGCGGCGCGCGCCAGGCGCCGGACGCGCCGATCTCGATCCACGAAGTTCACCTCGACTCCTGGTTCCGCGGCGAACGCGCCGAGGCCGAGACCGCCTGGGACGACGCGGCGCGAAGGCTCATCCCCTACGTCGTCGAGATGGGGTTCACTCACGTCGAGCTTCTCCCCATCACCGAATATCCGTTCGGCGGATCGTGGGGCTACCAGCCGCTGAGCCTGTTCGCGCCGAGCGGCCGCTTCGGGCCGCCCGAGGGCTTCGCGCGCTTCGTCGATGCGGCGCACGCGGCCGGGATCGGCGTCATCCTCGATTGGGTTCCGGCGCACTTTCCGACCGACCCGCACGGGCTCGCGCGCTTCGACGGGACCGCGCTCTACGAGCATCTCGACCCGCGCGAGGGCGTTCACCGCGACTGGAACACGTTCATCTACAATTTCGGTCGGCGCGAGGTGCAGGGCTTCTTGATCGCCAGCGCCCTGTTCTGGCTGGAGCATTTTCATGTCGATGGGCTGCGCGTCGACGCCGTCGCGTCGATGCTTTACCGCGACTACAGCCGGCGCGAAGGCGAGTGGATTCCCAACGTCTACGGCGGGCGGGAGAATCTCGAGGCGGTCGGGTTCCTGCGCCATCTCAACGCCGTGGTCGCCGAGCGTTGTCCCGGCGCCATCACGATCGCGGAAGAATCGACCGCCTGGCCCGGCGTGACCAATTCGATCGCGCACGGCGGGCTCGGGTTTTCCTACAAATGGAACATGGGCTGGATGCACGACACGCTGCGCTACATGGCGCACGACCCGATCCACCGGCCGTATCATCACGACGACATCACGTTCGGGCTGCTCTACGCCTTCTCCGAACGATTCATTTTGCCGCTCTCCCATGACGAGGTGGTGCACGGCAAGGGATCGCTGATCGGCAAGATGCCGGGCGATGGGTGGCAGCGCTTCGCCAACCTGCGCGCCTATCTCGCCTTCATGTGGGCGCACCCGGGCAAGAAGCTTTTGTTCATGGGAAGCGAAATCGCGCAAGAGGCCGAATGGAGCCACGACGGGCAGATCGACTGGCACCTGCTCGACCGGCCGGAGCATAAAGGCGTCCAGCGGCTGGTGCGCGACCTCAACCGCGTCTACGCGGCGGAGCCCGCCCTGCACCGCCTCGATTCCGACCCCAACGGATTCCGCTGGATGATCGGCGACGACCGTGCGAACTCCGTCTTCGCCTTCCTGCGCCTCGCCGGCGACGCGCCCCCGACCCTCGCCGTCTCGAACATGACGCCGGTGCCGCGCCACAACTACCGGATCGGCGTTCCGCGCGCGGGACGCTGGAGCGAAGCGATCAACAGCGACTCCGCGCTTTACGGCGGCTCAAACGCCGGCAACCGCGGCGGCGTGGAGACGAGCGCAGCGGGAGCCCACGGCGAGCCCCAGTCCCTCGAGCTGCTGCTACCGCCGCTTTCGACGGTTTTGTTCCGCCACGAAGGCTGATTCATGCAGTCCTTCCCCGCGCTCATCGCCGGCTCGCCCCACCCGCTCGGCGCCACCTCGGACGGGCTCGGCATCAATTTCGCGGTATTCTCGGCGCACGCCGAGCGCGTCGATCTTTGTTTGTTCGATCCGTCGGGGCGGCGCGAAATCGCGCGGCTCGCCTTGCCGGAATTCACCGACGAGATCTGGCACGGCTATCTGCCCAACGCGCGCGCGGGCTTGATTTACGGCTACCGCGCGCACGGCCCCTACCAGCCGCAGGCGGGCCACCGGTTCAATCCCCACAAGCTGCTGCTCGATCCCTACGCGCGGTGCCTCAGCGGCAACCTGCGCTGGACCGACGCCCTGTTCGGCTACCGCGTCAACTCGCAACGCGCCGACCTGTCGTTCGACCGGCGCGACAGCGCGCCCGGCATGATCAAGGCGGTAGTGGCGGACGATGGCTTCAATTGGGGCGACGACCGGCCGCCCAATATCCCTTGGTCGGAGACCGTCATCTACGAGGCCCACGTGCGCGGCCTGACCGTGCTGCGCGACGACATTCGCCCCAACGAACGGGGAACCTTCGCGGCGCTCGCCGACGACCGCGTGATCGATCATCTGCGCCGACTCGGCGTCACGGCGGTCGAGCTGATGCCGATTCATGCCTTCCTTCAGGACCGCTATCTGCTGCAGAAAGGGCTGCGCAACTATTGGGGCTACAACACCATCGGCTTTTTCGCGATCGAGCCGCGCTATCTCTCCGATGGCTCGATCAACGAAATGCGGGTCGCGGTGCGGCGGCTGCACGCGGCCGGCATCGAGGTCATCCTCGACGTCGTCTACAACCACACCGCCGAGGGCAACGAACTCGGCCCGACCTTGTCGTTCCGCGGGCTCGACAACGCGAGCTATTACCGCCTCGTCAACGACAACCCGCGTGTTTGCGTGAACGACACAGGAACCGGCAACACCGTCAACCTGTCGCATCCGCGCGTGTTGCAGATGGTCATGGACTCGCTGCGCTATTGGGTGACTGCGTTCCACGTCGACGGTTTCCGCTTCGACCTCGGCGTCACGTTGGGACGCGAGCCGCACGGCTTCGACCCCGGCGCGGGTTTTTTCGACGCGTTGCGGCAGGATCCCGTTCTCACCCGCGTCAAACTCATCTCGGAACCGTGGGATCTCGGGCCGGGCGGCTATCAGCTCGGCAACCATCCGCCGGGATTTGCCCAATGGAATGATCGGTTCCGCAATGGCGTGCGGCGGTTTTGGCGCGGCGACCCCGGGCAGCGGCAGGATTTCGCGGCGCGACTGGCCGGCTCCGGCGACATTTTCGACCGCCAGGCGCGGCGGCCATGGGAATCGGTGAACTACATCGCCTCCCACGACGGCTTCACCCTCGCCGATCTCGTCAGTTACTCGCAGCACCATAACGAAGCGAACAAGGAGGAGGGCGCCGGCGAGGGCTATTCCTACAACTGGGGCATCGAGGGCCCGCCCGACGATCCAAAAATTCTCGAGACGCGCGTCCGGGTGCAGCGCTCGATGCTCACCACCCTCTTCCTCTCGCTCGGCACGCCCATGCTGCTCGGCGGCGACGAGTTCGGACGGACCCAGCGCGGCAATGACAACCCCTATTCCCAAGACAACGAGATTTCCTGGTTCGACTGGAAGCAGGCCGAGTCGCCGGACGGGCGGGCGCTGACCGCGTTCGTCGCCCGCCTTATCGCGCTGCGCCGCGCTTATCCGGTGCTACGCTCGCGCCGCTTCCTGCACGGGCGCCACGTCATGGCGCCGGGCGTCAAGGATATCGCCTGGTTCAACGAACGCGGCGAACCCATCTCGCCCGACGCATGGAACGATCCGGAACAGCGCGTGATCATGTTGCGGCGAGCGGGTTTCTCCGGCGGCGGGAAGATCGCGATTGTGACCCTGTGCCTCAATCCCTCGGCGGAAGACATCCGGTTCCGTTTGCCCGAGCCGATCATCCCCGCGCGCATCCTCATCGACAGCGCCCGGCCGGATGTGTCGGAAGAGCCCATCGCCGGCAACGACGTCGAGGTGCTCGCCCGCGGCGCGGTCCTCGTCGGCACGACCCACGACGTTCCGCCGCAATGACGGCCGCGTTCGCGCGCCCGCTTCCGTTCGGGGCGACGCTGATCGGCGCGGGCCGCACGCGCTTTCGCCTGTGGGCTCCGGCGCAGCGCGCCATGACGATCGACGTCGAGGACCTCGGTCCCGTGCCGATGACGCGGAGCGACGACGGTTGGTTCACCGGCGAGACCAACTCCGGCGCCGGCACTCGCTATCGCTATCGGCTCGACGACGGCCGGCTCGTGCCCGACCCTGCCTCACGCGCGCAGATGAACGATGTCCATGGGCCGAGTCTCGTGGTCGATCCCACGGCGTACCGGTGGCGCAATGCCGAATGGCGCGGTCGCCCGTGGCACGAGACCGTGATCTATGAGTTGCACGTGGGCGTGCTCGGCGGGTTTCGCGGCGTCGAACGCGAGCTGCCCCGGCTCGCCGCTTTGGGC